>NZ_JBNKYW010000075.1:0-8408 GCF_050301095.1 Roseibium sp. | reverse complement strand
GAGCGCCGGGAAGTGAGCACGTCGCAAACGGAAACACACCGAAAAAGCCTTGAATTCCATTTGCGCGGCCAGCTGGGTTGGATCCCGGGTCAAGCCCGGGATGACCACGTTTGCGCGGCATTTTTTTGGGAACAGCTTCAGTTCGGCAAGCTAGTTGCGTCTTCAAGGGTAGCCAGCCGAGCACCAAAACCAGAAACGGCGCCCGGCCCAAGGGCCGGAGCGCCGTTTTCTGATGTTCCGGATCAGGATCCAACCGGCCTGCCCTTTCCGGGTGGTCGATCAGAAGGAATTGTCGACCGGTGAGCCGGTCGGGGCCGTTAGCGCCGGTTCAGCGGCAGGTCGGCCAGTTCGCGCGGGGACATGCGGACGATTGCCGGATGGGATAGCGGGTCCCGACGGTCGTAGCTGCCAGCCGATTTGGCGGTCATTTGACGGCGCATGAACAGTTTCATCATGATTTTCAGTTTCCTTATTATTGTTTTTTGCATGGCCAAATCCCTTTTGATGAATTTAGCTTGGCTTCACATATAGACGTGGCCGCGCCATAATAAAATCGACTTCTTCTGAAGTTCGGTTTAGTTTTTCTAAAATGAAAAATCTGAACCTCATTCATCTCTCAGGCCTCAGGACCGTGGAAGCGGTCGCCCGGCTCGGCTCGCTCAAGAAAGCCGCCGAGGAACTGGGCGTCACAGTCGGCGCGGTCAGCCAGCAGGTTCAGAAGACGGAAGCCCAGCTCGGCGTGCAGCTGTTCGAACGGCAGAACCGGGCCCTTCTGCCGACAGTTCATGTCCTTGCCATGCAACCGCATCTGACGGCGGCCATGTCGTCGCTATCAACCGCCATTGCCACGACTCAGCGCGGCCGCGAGGATGCGCTCACCATTTCCGTTGCCCCGGTTTTCGCGGGCAAATGGCTGGTCTGGCACCTGAAGAACTTCAGCAAGACCCATCCTGGCGTCCGGGTGCGGGTGGAGGCGACCGTCGATCTGGTGGACCCGGACACGAGCGACGTGGATCTGTGCATCCGTGTGGGCAAGGGGCCCTATCCCGGCCTGAACGCGGAAAGGCTGCTGGAGCAGCGCGTCTTTCCCGTTTGCAGTCCGGCACTCGCGGATCAGATCAGGGAGCCGAAGGACATTGGCAAACTGCCCATCATCCGTGATCCCGGCCAGATGTTTTCCTGGAGGACCTGGCTCGACCTCTTCGGCCTCGACGAGAGCATCCTGCAGGACGGCCCGACCTTCTCGGATGGCTCGCTCTGCCTGGATGCGGCGATCGCCGGACATGGCGTATTCCTGGCCTGGGAGACCCTGGCCGTTTACGCGGTCAAGTCCGGACAGGTGGTCTCCCCCTTCCCCGAACGCCCGGCAACCGGCCATGCCTACTGGTTGATCAGCGGCAAGAACGCACCGCGCACCAGAGCCAAACAGGCTTTCGGCGACTGGCTCAAGCAAGAACTGCAAGCCTCGATCGGACGGCCGAAGGGGGCGGATTCGGTCGAAGCGTGACGGCCCCTGTTAAGTTATCCCGGACAAGCAAGGTGCATGTCGCGTGCGGAGCCCCGTCTCGGCAACAAGCGGCCCAATCCTTCGAGACAGTGCTCACGCACTTCCTCAGGATTGGCAGATGCGTTTGGGGAAAGGCAAAGCTTTTCCGCTTGCCATCGGCCGAAGCATCGGTAAATTGTCGCCCATGAGTGATTGCACCGCACATAGCCGCGACTGCGGACTGACGCCGAGCCGTTTGCGCCTGGCGGGTGCGTTCGTGCGCCTCATCGAGCTGCAGGGTCCCGCCTGCGGACGATTTATGCGCTAAGGCGCTCATTCTCGGCGCTTTTCTTTCTCACCGGGGTCTCACGCAATTCTGCGCTTGAGGCCGTGGCCTTATGCGCAATTATTCGCTAAAAGACCCCGACTTTCCGTTTCGACTTAATCCGCGCTCTGTGCGCGAACCGACGACCGAGCACGCATGTCCAATCTCGATACTCTTGAATCCGATCTCCTGGCCGCCATCGAAGGCGCGGGAGACGAAGCCGCCCTTGAAGACATCCGGATCTCCGCCCTTGGCAAGAAAGGCAGGATCTCCGAGCAGATGAAAACGCTCGGCAAGATGACGCCGGAAGAACGCCAGGTCATGGGTCCGGCCCTCAATGGCCTGAAGGCCCGGGTCACCGATGCCATTGCCGCCCGCAAGGACGTTCTGGTGGAAGCCGCCCTTGAGGCGCGCCTGGCAGCCGAAAGAGTGGATATCACCCTGCCGCTGCGCCCGGCCCCCGTGGAAGCAGGCCGCATTCACCCGGTCAGCCAGGTGATCGACGAACTGACCGCGATCTTCGCCGACATGGGCTTTTCCATCGCCGAAGGCCCGGACGTTGAAACAGACGAGCTGAACTTCACCGCGCTCAACTTCCCCGAAGGCCACCCGGCGCGCGAGATGCACGATACGTTCTTCTTCAACGAGAAAGAAGACGGCGAACGCCTTCTGCTGCGCACGCATACCTCGCCGGTGCAGATCCGCACCATGCGCAATCAGGAACCGCCGATCCGTGTCATCACGCCCGGCCGGACCTACCGCTGCGACAGCGACCAGACGCATACGCCGATGTTCCATCAGGTGGAAGGGCTCGTCATCGACAAGGAAAGCCATTTCGGCCACCTGAAGTGGGTGCTGCAGGAATTCTGCAAGGCCTTCTTCGAAGTCGACGACATCAAGATGCGCTTCCGTCCGAGCTTCTTTCCCTTCACCGAACCGTCCATGGAACTCGATATCCAGTGCGACCGGTCCGGCGGCGAGGTGAAAGTCGGCCAGGGCGATGACTGGCTGGAAATTCTCGGCTGCGGCATGGTCCATCCGAACGTCATCCGCAATTGCGGCCTCGACCCGGATGTCTACCAGGGATTTGCCTGGGGCATGGGTATCGACCGGATTGCCATGCTGAAATACGGCATGCCGGACCTGCGTGCCTTCTTCGATGCGGACGTCCGCTGGATCCAGCACTACGGCTTCCGCCCGCTCGACCTGCCGACCCTGTTCGGTGGACTGTCCAGTTAACCCGCGGAAGCTGAGGGACGAACCTCCATGTCACTGCTGACCCGATTATTCCTGATTGCCGCGCTGTACCTTGGCGCGCTGCTTCCGGCAGCGGCCCAGACAGCCGACAAGGACACCCGCGTTGCCCAGCCGACCTCGTTTCTGGAGGCCTGCGCGGAAAAGATCGAGAGCCGCGGACGCCTGCGCTTCTGCGACACCTATTTCCGAGACAAGCTCGGTGCCGAGGCCGATGCGCTGCTTTACCTGCGCGACCGGATCACCGGGCTCCGGGCAAGTCACGAGGAAAGTGCAACCGGCAAATACCAGAGCTTCCTGCAGGCGATCTATATCGTGGCCTTCCTGACCATCACCTCGATCGTCCTGGTCGCCAGTGACCGCCGCATCTCCGGCACCGCCAAATGGGCAGGCCTGACCAGCAGCATGGCGCTGCTGGTGATGGTCCTGATCGTCGCCATGGGCTGGCTTGGCAAGTACCGCGCCGAATATGCCGCCCAGATCGAGCTCGGTATCCTCCGGGACCGGATCGAGACGGAAGCGGCCCAGGCGATTGCCACGGGAAATCAGATCACGCCGGAAATGGTACGCAGCTGGACAGGCGACTTCTCCGACATCGGGCGCCGCTTCGCGGAGAACTATGGCGAAGCAACCGTGCTGCCCGAGTTGGACCGCTTCAGCAATTGACACGCCTTTCAAAGAACAGATTTCGGCCTCACCGGCCGCACGACCGATAAAGAGTAAAGCAAATGAAATTCACCCTTTCCTGGCTCAAGGATCACCTTGAAACCGATGCCAGCCTGGAAGAGATCGTGGAAACACTCACCATGATCGGGCTTGAAGTCGAAGAAGTAACCAACCGCGCCGACCGGCTGAAGACCTTCCGGATCGCCAAGGTCCTGGAAGCCGAGCAGCATCCGAACGCGGACCGGCTGCGGGTTCTGAAAGTGGACACCGGTGAAGGCGATCCGATCCAGATCGTCTGCGGCGCCCCCAACGCCCGCGCCGGCCTCGTCGGTGTGCTCGGCAAGCCGGGTGACTATGTGCCCGGTCTCGACGTGACCCTGTCCGTCGGCAAGATCCGCGATGTTGAGAGCTTCGGCATGATGTGTTCGGAGCGGGAGCTTGAACTGTCCGAAGAACATGACGGCATCATCGACCTGCCCGAGGACGCCCCGGTCGGCATGGCGTACGCGACCTGGGCAGGGCTCGACGAACCGGTGATCGAGATCGGCCTGACCCCAAACCGCCCGGACTGCACCGGCGTCTACGGTATTGCTCGCGATCTTGCAGCCGCAGGCCTCGGCAAGCTGAAGGAACGCTCCAACGAGCAGGTCCGCGGCAGCTATCCCTGCCCGGTCGACGTGAAGCTCGAGTTCGGCGATGCCAAGCCGATGTGCAAGGCCTTCGGGTTGCGCATGGTCAAGGGCGTCAAGAACGGCCCCTCGCCGAAATGGCTTCAGGACCGCCTGACCGCCATCGGCCTCCGGCCCATCAATGCCCTCGTCGACATGACCAACTACATCACATTCGACCAGGGCCGGCCGCTGCACGTCTTCGACGCGGACAAGGTCAAGGGCAATCTGGTCGTCCGGCCCGGCAAGAAGGGCGAAGCCATCGACGGCCTCAACGGCAAGTCCTACGAGATCGATGAGGCGGTCTGCGTCATCGCCGACGACAACGGCGTGGAAAGCCTCGGCGGCATCCTGGGCGGCGAACCTTCGGGCTGCACGGAAGAAACCGTCAACGTGCTGATCGAATCGGCTCTCTGGGACGAAGACATCCTTGCCGCCACCGGCCGCAAGCTCGGCGTCAACACGGATGCCCGCTACCGCTTCGAGCGCGGCGTCGATCCGGATTACATGATGCCGGGCCTTGAGTATGCCACGCGCATGGTTCTGGAGCTCTGCGGCGGCGAGGCGTCCGAAGCCATTCAGGCCGGAACCCTGCCGGACAGCACCAACGTCATCAACTTCCCCTATTCTGAAATCAAGCGCCTGTCGGGTGTCGACGTCACGCCCGCCGAGGCAAACGTCACGCTGAAGTCGCTCGGCTTCTGGGTATCGGGTTCCGGCGACACGGTGAAAGTCGCCGCTCCCAGCTGGCGCCCGGACATCGAAGGCAAGGCGGACCTCGTCGAGGAAGTCGTGCGCATTCTCGGTCTTGACCGGGTCCCGTTCACGCCGCTGCCGCGCCTTGGCACCGTCGGCCAAAAGGTCCTCACCGGCGGCCAGGTCCGCCGCAACAAGGCGCGCCGCGCCCTTGCCGCGCGTGGTTTCAACGAAGCGGTCACCTGGTCGTTCATCGCCCGGGAGCACGCGGAACTCTTCGGCGGCGGCAGCGCCGCGCTGTCGCTGGCCAACCCGATTTCCAGCGAAATGACCGACATGCGTCCGAGCCTTCTGCCCGGCCTGCTGGCCGCCGCGCAGCGCAATGCCGACCGCGGTTTCGGCGACATTGCGCTGTTCGAGATCGGCCAGATCTTCGAAAACGACACGCCGGAAGGCCAGAAAATGGCCGCCGCCGGTGTGCGCCGGGGCACCGCGAAGTTGCAGGGGGCCGGCCGGCACTGGTCAGGCGCCTCCGGCAACGTCGACGTCTTCGACGCCAAGGCGGATGCGGAGGCCGCGCTTGCGGAGATCGGTGCGCCGGTCGAAAAGCTGATGGTGACCGCCGACGCTCCGGCAACCTTCCATCCGGGCCGTTCCGGGTGCCTGAAGCTCGGACCGAAGAACACGCTCGCCGTCTTCGGCGAAATCCACCCGCGCACGCTCCAGAAGCTCGACATTGAAGGCCCGCTGGTGGCCTTCGAGGTCTATCTCGACGCCCTGCCGCAACCCAAGGGCAAGAGCAGCCGGTCCAAGGGTGCGCTGAACGCCAGCGGCCTGATGCCGGTGCAGCGGGATTTCGCCTTCCTCGTCGGCAAGGACGTCAGTGCGGAAACGTTGCTGAAAGCCGCCCGCGGCGCCGACAAGGCGCTGGTCACCGATGTCACCCTGTTCGACATCTACGAGGGCAAGGGCGTGCCGGAAGACCAGAAGTCGGTCGCGATCGACGTCACGCTGCAGCCGCGTCAGAAGACGCTGACCGATGAGGAAATCGACGCGGTGGCGAAGAAGATCATCGCCAATGTCGAAAAGTCGACCGGCGGCACCTTGAGGGGCTGACGCTCCGACAAACAGGACAAAAAAACCGCGCGGCCCAAACCGCGCGGTTTCAATTGTGTTTGGCTGGCTCTTCAGACAATTCGTCGCGTTTGCGATATTAAACCGGCTTGCGGGCGGTAACCTCGATTTCGATCTTGATACGGGGATCCGGCAAGTCGGCGATCCAGGTGGTGTTGGCTGGCTTCACGTCCGCACAGTGCTTGCCGATGACTTTCACGGCGGCTGGATAATCCGACGCACTTGCAACAATGATCCGGATCCGGACAACGTCCTTGAAGGACGCGCCCGCCTGGTCCAGGCACCAATAAATGTTACGGAAGGTCTGCTCCGCCTGGTCGGTCATGTTGTCCGCGATTTCCATCGTGTCGTAATCGAAACCGGAGCACCCCGAAACGAACACCCAGCCATCATCGTCGACCACCACGCGCGAATAGTTCAACAACTTCTCGAAGTCAGATCCGCGTCCGATTTTGCGCCTCAATGGCTTTCCTCCAAATTGTTTCCGTCATCTGCCGCCCAGGTTTCGCTGTCAGTCGAAACATGCCGAAACGGCAAAACGGCCGACAAACGGCCAGCCGGGACTTAATACTTGATACCTCGGTGTTTAATCCCACTTCCAGCGCTGAAGCTCGCCACATCTTTGAACGGGGCACTTGCGGCTGTCTTTTGTGGGGATGTATTCGCGGTAGAGCACCTCGCCGTGCTGGCAATAGTTCAGGTTGGCGACATACCGGTCGAATGTGTACTGGCCGGTGCTGAGGACGACCGCGCCGTTCCTGACAATCATCGACTGCACCTGCGCACAGGTCATGGCTGTCGAATTTGGCCGCGCCAGGGATGGCTGAACCGCTGCCAGCGTCAGGGTCCCGGCAGCGGCTGCCATCAGAAGGCGTTTGGTAAGGGCGGAAAGTCCGGTCGAATTCAATCTGGTCATACTGGGTTCCTGAGAAAATGTACTCGTCTGGAAATGGCATAGAAGGGCCTCATGTCAAGCCGAGCGCGCATCCGGGCGTTGCCCTGCCGCTGCCCCCGCCATCAGAATCGGGTAGGCTGACCATCGCATTTCAAAAGGTTGTTTCATGACCGATTTCCCCTCACGCCCCGAACTTCGCCTTCGGCTGGGCGACCCCTACACCGCTTGCGAACAGGACCGGCTGGCAGAGCTGGAGCGCATCCTTCCAGCTGTTCCCCACGTCTTCGACATTCTGGCCACGATCCGCGACCTTCAATTGCCGGACGCCTGGCTGGTCTCCGGTGGCCTTTACCAGACCGTCTGGAATATCCTGACGGAGCGGCCGCACCTGCATGGCATCAAGGATTTCGACGTCATCTATTTCGACGGCTCGGACCTTTCCTATGAAGCGGAGGACAAGGTCATCAGGAAGGTCAACGCGGCCCTTCCCGAACTTGCCAGCCTTCTGGAGGTGCGCAACCAGGCGCGTGTCCACCTGTGGTACGAAAAGCGTTTCGGCCGTCCCTACCGGCCGCTTGACTGCGCCATGGATGCGCTGACGACCTATGCCGCCAGGACCCACGCGATTGCCGCCCGGCTGGGCGTGAACGGAAACCTGATCCTGCACGCCCCCTTCGGCCTCGCCAACATGTTCGGCATGCGCCTCGTGCCGAACTACACGCAGGACAACCGTGAAACCTATGCGGAAAAGGCGAAGCGGATGAAGGCGCTCTGGCCGGAATTGACGGTCATTCCGTGGCACGCAAATGAATAGCCCCGGCGCAGGATCAGCGGACGATCTATTGGGATCGAATTACCAATAGGGCGGATGCAACGGCAGGTCGGCTCCGCATTTGCAGCAATTCCCGTCCTGCACCTTACGGGCCATGACACCGCATTTCGCGCATTGCTTCGGCATGAGTTCCCCCGCGCATGACAAACCGGGACGACTCGGCGTCTCTCCAGGTTGAAATCGTCACCATTCGATTTCCGATCTTGGCATTCGTCGCTCCGATGAAGCCGTCCATCTGCAACATCTCGGCAAGCGATAGCCGAGAGGCTTCGCGCACACGCTGTGCGGCGTCGTCGTCCAGGACCTGTAACGAGGTGATCGAAAAGACACCCGAACATTCACGCTTGCCTGTCCGGACCTCGATCGACGTGCCGAAGCGGAACGGACCGGCTTCCTTCGGTTGCACGATGCTGTCGAGACCCAATTGCGCCGGGATTGCTCCGCCATCGAAA
>NZ_JBNKYW010000074.1:0-30235 GCF_050301095.1 Roseibium sp. | reverse complement strand
CACGAAGAGGTCGACGCCGATCCCGCGCAAGGCGGCCATGATGCCCTTCCAGTCCATGGTGCCCTGGCCGACATCCGCCCAGCCGTCCTCGTCGGCGCATTCACCCTCGGGCGCGATGTCCTTCACATGCGCCGTGGTGATGCGGTCGGCGTGGATGTTGATCCAGGTAAGCGGGTCCTGTCCGCCCCGGACGATCCAGGCAATGTCTGCTTCCCATTCGATGGAAGGTGCGGTTTCCAGAATGATGTCCATCGGCAGGCGGCCGTCCGCGCAAGTCTGGAACTCGAAATCGTGGTTGTGCCAGCCGAAGCGCAGGCCGGCATCACGGATCTTCGATCCGATAGCTTCCAGGCGCTCGGCAATCGACTGCCACATTGCTGCATCGGGAACACGCTGCTCCGGCGGAACGGCCGGAACGAAGATCCGCTCCATGCCGAGGGCTTTCGCCGTGGCGATCACTTTGCCGATATCGTCCTCGAACTGTTCCATCGGGAAGAAATGGCCGGACGGCATGGCAAGCCCGTTGGCGTCAAGCAGTTCGCGGAAGGCAGCCGGGTCTTCGTAGTTTCCGCCGAAGCCTTCGACCTGAGTATAGCCGAGACCGGAAAGCCGTTGCAGAACGGTTTCCCAGGGAGTGAATTCGCGTGCGGAATAGAGCTGGAAAGAAACATCCATCTTGAAGTGTCCTGATTGAGTAAGCGGCTCGTCAGAGCCGGTTTTCGGTTGTCTTGTCGAAGAGATTGGCGCGGGCAGGGTCGAAACCGAACGTGATGCTGTCGCCATGGGAGACGTTGGCCTGTCCATCCAGACGGATCCAGAGCAGCTGGTCGCGGCAGGTAATCCGGGCCAGCGTGTCGGAGCCGAGCGGTTCGACGAGCTCCACCTGGCCTTCCAGCCGGATCTTGGCGTCTTCCGCCTCCGCGCCACTGACCATGTGCTCCGGGCGGATGCCGAACCAGGCATCACCGGAAGCGGCATTCCCGAATTCGTAGCCGGCGAGTGAAAAGCTATGGTCTCCGGTCTCAAAACGCAGCACGTCGCCGCCTTCGATCCGGCCTTCGAAGAAGTTCATGGTGGGCGAACCGATGAACTCCGCGACATATTTGCTGGCCGGCCTTTTGTAGATCTCGTTCGGCGAGGCGAGCTGCAGGATCTGGCCGCCGCGCATGATGGCGATACGGTCGGCCAGCGTCATGGCTTCGATCTGGTCGTGGGTGACGTAGATCATCGTGTTGGAGAGTTTCTGGTGAAGCTGCTTGATTTCCACCCTGAGGTCCGCGCGCAGTTTGGCGTCGAGGTTCGACAGCGGTTCGTCGAACAGGAACACGTCCGCGTCGCGCACCAGTGCCCGGCCGATGGCGGCGCGCTGGCGCTGGCCTCCGGAAAGGGCGGCGGGTTTGCGGTTGAGCAGCGGTTCGATCTGCAGGATCTTGGCGGCCCGGTTGACGCGTTCCTCGATCTCGGCCTTCGGCACACCGGCGTTTTTCAGCCCGAAACTCAGGTTTCCGGCAACCGTCATCTGCGGGTAAAGCGCATAGCTCTGGAACACCATGCCGATGCCGCGGTTGGACGGCTCCTCCCAGGTGACATTGCGGCCACCGATGAAGATCTGGCCGTCGGTGACGTCAAGCAGGCCGGCAATGCAGTTGAGCAGCGTGGACTTGCCGCAACCCGAAGAGCCGAGCAGGACAAGGAATTCACCCTGCCCGACACTGAGGTTCAAGTCCTTCAGAACGTCGAGGCTCCCGAAGCTCAGGCAAAGGTTCTTGATGGCGATACTGGGGTCGATTCTTGCATCCATGGGACTGTCTTCAGCCTTTTACCGCGCCAGCGGCAATGCCGCGGACAAAGAGTTTTCCGGAAAGGAAGTAGATGGTGAGAGGAACCAGGCCGGTCAGGATCGTGGCGGCCATGTTGACGTTGTATTCCTTCACCCCCTGCGTCGAATTGACGATGTTGTTGAGCTGCACCGTCATCGGGTAGAGGTCCGGCTTGGTGTAGATCACGCCGAACAGGAAGTCGTTCCAGATGCCGGTCACCTGCAGGATCATGGCCACCACGAAGATCGGCAGGCTCATGGGCACCATGATCCGGAAGTAGATCGCCCAGAAACCGGCGCCGTCGACGCGTGCCGCCTTGAACAGTTCCTGCGGCACGGAAGCGAAGTAATTCCGGAACAGCAAGGTCAGGATAGGCATGCCGAAGATCGTGTGCACGATGACGAGACCCGTCAGGCTGCCGTAGAGCCCGATCTCGCGCAGCATGATCACGATCGGGTAGATCATCACCTGGTAGGGGATGAAGGCACCGACGATCAGGATGGTGAAGAAGGTTTCCGCACCCTTGAAGCGCCAGTTGGCCAGCGCATAGCCGTTGATCGAGGCGATGATGATCGATAGAATCACCGAGGGCACCAGGATCTTCACCGAGTTGAAGAAGCCGCGCGAGAGACCGTCGCAATTGAGCCCCGTGCAAGCCTCCGCCCAGGCCTTCACCCAAGGCTGGAAGGTAACCTCGACCGGGGGCGAAAAGATGTTACCGAGACGGATTTCGGGCATGCCTTTCAGCGACGTCACGATCATCACGTAGAGTGGCAGCAGGTAATATAGCGAGACCACGATCAGCGTGCCGTAGATGATGATGTTGCGGCGGGACAGGACCTTGCTCGGCTTGCGCCCGCGGGGTCCGGACATGGCCAGCACCGCGGCATTGTCTGCGGCCGGCGCGGCGGTGGAGTTCAACAGATCAGCCACGACGTTTGCCTCCGAATTCGAGATAGGCCCAAGGCACGACGATGATGACGACCGAGAGCAGCATCATGGTAGAGGCGGCAAAACCCTGGCCGAGGTTCTGCGACAGGAACATGGCGTCATAGACGTATTTGGCCGGAACTTCCGAGGAAATGCCGGGGCCGCCGCCGGTCTGGGCGACGATCAGGTCGTAGACCTTGATGATGCCGGAGGCGATCAGCACGATCGCGGTGATGAAGATGCCGCGCATCATCGGGATGACGATGAAGAGATAGGTCTTCCACATTGGGATGCCGTCGACCCGGGCGGCTTTCCAGATGTCTTCGTCGATGCCGCGCAATCCGGCCAGCATCAGGCACATGATCAGGCCCGTGCCCTGCCACAGGCCGGCGATCAGAATGCCGTAGATGACGATGTCGGGATTGTAGAGCGGATCGAAGGTAAAGCTCGTCCAGCCGAGATTGCGCACCACCTGCTGGATGCCGAAATCCGGATTGAGGATCCACTGCCAGGCAAGGCCGGTCACGATGAAGCTCAGCGCGAAAGGATAGAGCAGGATGGTCCGGAATGTGTCCTCGAACCGGATTTTCTGATCGAGCAATGCCGCCAGCAAAAATCCGATCAGCAGTGAAAACACCAGAGAGAACGCGCCGTAAATGGCCAGGTTCTCGATGGAGATCAGCCACTTGCTGCTGCTCCACAGACGGTCGTATTGCGCCAGACCGACGAATTTTTCCTTCGGTAGAAGCTTGGAATTGGTGAAGGAGTAGAGAACCGTCCAGGCGGTCCCGCCGACGAAGACCACCATTGCGGTTGTGATCATCGGAATGGCGGCCACCTTGGCACTCAGGTTATGGTGCCATCTCATGGGTCGCGTTGCTGCGGCCATGCCTTATGTCCTTGTCTATGCGAATGCCGTGACCGGCCCCGATTTCCCTGCACGCACCGGAGTGCGCGCAGGGCTGGAGGACGCCGCCCCTGCCTCAAGATGCCGGGCTCAGGGCGGCGCAAGGGCTGAGACGATCGATCAGTCGGCTTCTTCGATGATCGAAACGAAGCGCGCCTGGGCATCTTCGGCGGACATATCCGGAGTGTTGAAGAACTCGACGAAGAGGTCATTCACCAGCGACACGCTGTCTGCGGACATGAGCTGATCCGGCGTCTGGATGATGCTGCCCTTGGCAAGGATATCCAGCCCCTTCTTCATGCAGTCATTGGCCGCATTCAGGTCGACGTCACCGCGCACCGGCAGCGAACCCTTCTTCAGGTTGAAGGCGACCTGGGTTTCCGGTGACAGCATGACCTTCGCCAGGACACCCTGGGCTTCGGTGATGGCCGCGTCGTCCACTTTCGGGAAATAGAAGGCATCGCCTCCTGTCATGATCACCTCGTTGACACCGAGGCCCGGCAGGCAGGTGTAGTCCTTGCCGGCAACCTGGTTGGCGACCTGGAACTCGCCCTGTGCCCAGTCGCCCATGATCTGACCGGCAGCCTTGCCGGTAATCACCATGTTGGTGGCATCGTTCCAGTTCTGGACATTGGAGTTCTTGGCCATGTCGCGGGCAGTCGCAGCTGCCTGGAACACCTTGGTGATCTCCGGCCCGCCTGCGAGCCCGGTGTCCTTGTCGCCGAACACCTTGGTGTAGGCGTCCGGACCGGCGAGCGCGACCATGAGCACCTGGAAGGCGAGGGTTGTCTGCCAGGGCTGCTGGCCCATCGCCAGCGGCACGATGCCGGCTTCTTCGAGTTTGGGAGCGGCGGCGGCGAATTCGTCCCAGTTGGACGGAACCGGAATGCCGGCCTTTTCGAACACGGAGTTGTTCAGCCACAGCCACTGCTGGGAGTGAATGTTGACGGGAACGCAATAAATGCGGCCGTCCAGCGTGCAGCTGTCGAGAAGGCTGGACGGGCGGACCACTTCGGCCCAGTTTTCCGCCTTGGCGATGTCGGTAAGGTCGCGCATCAGGCCCGCCTCAACCAGCTCTTCGGCTTGGCGGCCGTGGTTGAACTGGGTGGCTCCCATCGGATCGCCGCCGGTAATGCGGCTGATCATGATCGGGCGGGCAGTGCCGCCGGAACCGGCGATGGCGCCGTCGACCCACTTGTTGCCGGTGGCGTCGAATGCCTTGGCGAATTCGGCGACGGCAGCCGCCTCGCCGCCGGAGGTCCACCAATGGGTGACTTCCAGGTCGGTCGCGTTTGCCGCGGTTGCCGCGCAAAGGGCGGTGGTCGCCGCAAGAACAGTCCTTATTGCTTTCATGTCTTCCTCCCACCGAACGATTGTCCGATTGTCCTCGTTTGCGGCTACCGCCGCGCTGTAATCGATTACATTTTCTTGTATCTGGTGATGTAATCGATTACATTCCTTATCATTCGCAGGAATGCCTCTTGTGTCAACCCGCAATGACGCGCCCCAGATGATATTTAGGTCCCGACCGCAGACGCCGGAGAGTTTCTTGGTCCAGAAAAACGTGAGAATCCAGGACGTTGCTCAAGCCGCGGGCGTCTCCACTGCAACGGTCAGCCGGGCGCTCAGCAATCCCGAACTCCTGACGGAGAAGACCCGGGAAAGCGTTTTTGCCGCCATCCGCTCGACCGGTTACAGGGTCAATCGGACGGCGCGGAACCTGCGCACCCGCCAGGCCGGTGCGGTGCTTGTCCTCGTTCCCAATCTCGGCAACCCCTTCTTTTCTCGGATCCTGGCCGGCATCAGCGAAAGGATCGGCGACTGCGACTATTCCGTCCTGATCGCCGATACGAAGGTCCAGACGACTTCCGGCAAGAAACTGGTCGACTACTTTCTGGACGCCCAGATCGACGGGATGATTTGTCTGGACGGATCGCTGCCGGACGAGGACCTGCAGCAATTCGAGGACAACGGCGTTTCCGGAAAAATCGTGTTTGCCTGTGAATGGGTGCATCACTCGAAGTTGCCCTCCGTCAGAAGCGACAACGGCGAGGGCGCAAGGCTGGCCGTCCGCCACCTTTACGATCTCGGGCACCGGAAAATTGCCCATATTACCGGACCTGAAGACAATGTTCTGACCCATGCAAGGCGGGAGGGCATGCTGCAGGAGCGGGCCCGCCTGGGTTTGCCGGTACGCGACGACTGGATCATCCGGGGAGATTTTTCGCTGGAATCGGGGCGTATGGCGGCGCAACGCATATTGGCCATGGAGGAACGTCCCACGGCTGTCTTTTGCGCGTCCGATCAGGTTGCGTTCGGCCTGATGTCCACCCTGACCGCTCATGGCGTGCGCGTACCGGAAGATATTTCGGTGGTCGGCTTCGACGATATCGAGCTGTCGGAATATTACGTCCCGGCCTTGACCACCATTCGCCAGGACCGGCATGCCCTGGGCATCAAGGCGGCTTCCCTGCTGCTGGACTGTATCGCTCCGGGTGGGGCTGGCCAGCAGGCGCCGTCATCGGCGGTAACTGTCGGTGTCGAACTGGTGGTTCGCTCGAGCGCCGCCGCCTTGTGACGGCGGCCGGGTGGCCCGGGGAGCATTGTAAATTTGTATGATGTTAGGACAATCAATTCGGCCCCACCTAGAGGATGAACAAATTTTGTTTGCATCTCATCTTTGAATATTCTTTTCGGCATTTGCGATGCCGAGCAAACAATTGAATATAACTGGTTGAATCCTTGAAATTGCAGAATGAATATTAAAATCGAACGAATTGCATATCAAAATACAGGTGGAAAGTTATTGCCGGTAGGCAAATATTACCCCGTCCCGGATTTTTAACAACTTTCAATGTATACAATCTCTATTGGTTGACTGTCCTGCAATACAGGTCTTTAATTTAATTTTCGACTTCGATTTAGCGTTTGATTAACTTGAATGCATTACTCTGAATGCCGAAATTTCAATTCGGTGGGAAAAATGCGCGCCTATTCCGTTTGCTTTGCCCTCGTGCTTGGCCTCTTGCTAATACCGGTCCGGACCGCCGTTGCTGAGGCGGAGCTCAAGGTTGTGGGGACCGGTGACGGTCTTGAAATGCTTCAGGAAATCGGCGAGGGCTTTTCCGAGGCCTATCCTGAAATTAACCTGTCGATACCACCGAGCATCGGCTCGGGTGGTGGAATTGCGGCGGTCAGCTCCGGTGCCGAACGTATGGGCCGCGTTGCGCGGCCCCTGAAGGAGAGCGAAGTCGAATTCGGCCTTGTCTACCTGCCGATCGCTCGAATCCCGAGCGCGATCTTTGCCCATCCCTCGACCGGTGTCAGCGAATTGACCAGCGACCAGCTCCTGAAGCTCTATTCGGGTGAAATCACCAACTGGACGGAAGTCGGTGGCGCCGATCTGCGTGTTCGTATCGTCCGGCGGGAGGACGCCGACAGCACCTTGCAGGTCCTGAGGGCGACGATGCCGGGCTGGCGGGACATGGAGTTTTCGCCGCGCTCCAAGACGGCCCTGACCACGCAGGACGCGATTTCGAGCGCCCGGGAAGTCGAAGGCGCGATTGCCTTCGGACCCTATTCCCGTCCGCTTGAAGAGGGGTTGTCCGTCTTGAAGATCGACGGACACCACCCGACGGATGACGGCTATCCGAGCGCCGTGGTACTCGCCCTGATCTACAAGGAGGGAACAATGGACGACCAGATGAAGGCCTTTATCGACTTCAGCCAGTCTGAAACAGCCCGAACCATGATCCGGAATTACGGCGGGGTGCCGACGCAGAGATAACGGCTCAACGAACATGCTACGCCATTCCTCTCTTCTCTGGCATTACACATATGGCGCCGTTTTCACGGCGCTGTGTGCGTTTGCTGGTCTGATCGGCCTTGTGGCCTTTCAGCTTGAAGACAGCATGGCACGGCAGGAAAAGGAGCTGCTGGAACTGTCCCAGTCCCGGCTTCTTGAAAAGCTCGATGCGGACGTCAAGCTTGCCGGAACGCGGTTGGAGTTCCTGTTTCAGGACAGGCTGCGCCGGGTCAACTCGATTGCCGAGCGCGTGGATACGGAAAAGGTGCTCGTATCCCGGAACGTTGTCGCGATCTCCGAGTTGCTGGGCCCGGCGGCGGAACTGGCGGACGTGGACGGGATCGTCGTCCTTGACGAGGAGGGGCGGGTGATCGGGGCCTCGTCCTACAAGGCCGACTTGGTGGCCTTGGGTGCCAGACTTCCCGATTTTGACTTCCATGCGGACATTCTCACGTCCTTGAAGGAAAGTTATCCCGGCAACAAGTTGACGATTTCCACGGTCCAGCCGGTCCGAAGCACCGGGGTTTTCGTTCCAAGTGACAAGGTCAACTCTGTCTCGCAGATCGTCTTCACGCCGGTCTTCGACGATTTCGGGTACGTCGTCGGTGGACTTCTGGCGCAGCGTTGGCTGCGTCCGCATGAACCCTTGCTGGTGGACCTTGCCGAAATCAACCATTTCGAGCTGGCCATCCTTCATGGCGAGACGGTGACCTCCAGGGCAAAATTCGACGGTGGCCTCGCCGATTTGGCCAGTTCCCCGTCCAAGGCCAGCATTACCGCGGATGGAAAGCGGGTCATCAAGTGCGGTCCCCTCGTCAGCCCTCTGTCTGCCTGTGCGCTGATGCCGATCGAAGCCCTGACCGAAACGCAGAACGAACTGACGCGGATCGGGACGGAGGAAGAGGCCAAGCTGCTGAAGTGGCTGTTTCTCTTCGGTATCCTGACGCTGATTGCCTTCGCGACGGTGGCATTCCTTCTCGCTCGGCAGATTACGCGGCCGCTGACCAAGATCACGCGTGTACTGTCCGGCATCGCGGCCGGTGACTTCGAGAACGAGGTGGTGGGAACGGAGCGTCACGACGAGGTCGGAGACATTGCCCGTTCCGTCGTGTCCCTGCAACGCTCGGTCAAGGAGCGCGATGCCCTGCGCGCGCGCGTCCATGAAAAGAACGTGATCCTGAGATCGCAGGAAGCGCAGCTTCGCGAACAGAACATTCTGTTCGATGCCGCGCTCAACAACATGTCCCACGGACTTTGCATGTTCGACGTCGACGGCAAGCTGATCGTCTCTAACCAGCGCTTTCTGGAGCTCTTCGAACTGGATGGCGACGCGGTAAGGCCCGGCATGACGGCCGAGGAGCTTGCCGGACTGCAGCATGTCGAGCCCGTTGAGAAGGAAAAGCCGGACTATTCTGAGGCCAGGATTACCTCGGGACGGCTGTCCTCGGGCATGCAGAGCACCGAGATGGTGAAGATCCGGTCAGGGCGGATTGTCCTGACCACCCGCCAGCCGTTGTCCGACGGCGGCTGGGTCGCCATTTCGGAGGACGTGACGGAACGCCAGGCCGCGCGCGACCGGCTGGCCTATCTCGCCCGGCACGACATTCTCACGCATCTGCCCAACCGGATCGAGTTCCGCGATCAGATGGAATTGCTGTTGAAGCGCCAGCAGATCCATGGCGGCGAATTCGCCATTCTTTGTCTGGATCTGGATGAATTCAAGACGGTCAACGATTCCCTCGGGCACCCGATCGGCGATGAGTTGCTGCGCCAGGTCGCGGATCGCCTGCGCCAACTGACCGATGACGGGGAACTGGTCGTCCGGCTTGGCGGTGATGAATTCGCCATCCTGATGGACTTGCCGAGCAGCCCGCATCAGGCAGACGAACTTGCGCAGTCGGTCATCTGGGAGTTGTCGCAGCCCTTCCAGATTGCGGACCACGAGATCGTCATCGGCGTCAGCATCGGCATCACCATAGCCAAGGGCGACGGCACGGCCGGGGACGAACTGTTCAAGCAGGCCGATCTGGCCCTCTACAGAGCCAAGGAAGACGGGCGGAGCACGCACAGGTTCTTCGAAGCGGGCATGGGCACTGTGGTCAACGAACGCAGGGAACTGATCACGGACCTCAGAAACGCAATCGCAAACGGCGAGATGGAACTCTACTTCCAGCCGCAATATTCACTTCAGGATTATTCCGTTACCGGCTTCGAGGCGCTCGTGCGCTGGAACCATCCGTCCCGTGGCCTCGTTTCCCCCGCCGACTTCATCCCGCTTGCGGAAGACACCGGCCTGATCTCTCCGCTGGGGGAATGGGTTCTCAAGGAGGCATGCCGGATCGCGGCTGACTGGCCGCAGCACTTGCGCGTTGCCGTCAACCTGTCCCCCCGGCAGTTGCGGGGCCACGCCTTCGGCCCGATCCTGGTCGAAACGCTGGTGAAAACGGGTCTGCGGGCAGACCGGCTGGAACTGGAAGTGACGGAAAACGTGCTGCTGACGGATGCAGAGGAAGTGCTGGAGGCGCTGCATCAGGCCAAGTCCCTCGGCGTCAAGGTGTCCATGGACGATTTCGGGACGGGCTACTCTTCGCTCAGCTATCTCCGCCGGTTCCCGTTCGACAAGATCAAGATCGACCAGTCCTTCGTTCGTTCGATGGCCTACTCGGATGATTCGATCTCCATCGTGAAGGCCGTGATCGAGCTGGCCAAGAACCTGAACATGACCACGACGGCAGAGGGCGTTGAAACCCTTCAGTTGCTCGACATGCTGGTGGAAATCGGCTGCACCGAAGCCCAGGGCTACTATCTTGGCAGGCCGATGCCCCTGAGCGAGATCAAGGGACTTATCCAGAACGAAAGGCGCACGCCGGCTCTGGTGGTGCAATAAGACCGCCGGTCACCGGATGGAGCCGACGGCAAGATTGCTTCGGCTGCTGCTGTTACCCTCCCCGGGGTAATCCTATTGCGCTGAAGCCGGCGCGAACGGACCGGCCGCCTTGCGCAGCAGAGAGCTTGCCATCGCGAGAACCCCCCGGTCTTCCTCGGCCACATAGAAGGGATCGGCGTAGAAGGTCGCACCCGCCACCCGGGCGAGCGTGCGCATGGCTTCAACATGCGCCGGCGCTCCAGCCGAGTAGACGATGTGATCGGCCGTCAGGTTGCCGACAAGGTCCTGCGGCCGGTCCGTCATGACCGTCTCGTTGTCGCCGTCGCTGGCGGTCAGGGTGATGGGGATGCCGCGGCTCTGCAGCCAGCGGACCGCATCGCGCATGTAGAGGCCGTCCTTGGTGCGTGCGCCCGCGATGATACGGATTTCACGGTCGGGCTGTCCCAGGCTGGCGGCGACCGCGATCGACCAGATCGGTGCGAAGCCGGTTCCGGTGGAAGTGAGCAGCAGTGGTTCCGGCTGCCGGCGCAGGAAGGCGTTGCCGAACGGACCGCGCAGCTTGACGCTGTGGCCCTTGTCGATCTGGTTGCCCAGCTTCGAGGATACGATGCTGTCCGGGTAAACCTTGATGTGGAAGACGACGACATTCTCGTCGGCGTCCAGGTTGAGTGGCGTGGTCGGACTGTAGTCGCGGGGCGGGTAACCGGCGAATGTGGCGCGCAGGTACTGTCCCGGAAGCCAGGTGACCGGCCTTGCCACGCGGACGCGCACCTCCAGATAGTCGTCCTTGATCTTCTGGATCGTCTGCACGACACCCTTGACCGTTTTCACGATCGGTACGGGATCGTAGGAGATCTCCGCGTCGCCCTCCAGCACGGCGAGGCAGCCGAGAACCGTGTTCTTTTCAAGCGTTCCCTGATCGTCGACCTGGCCGCTCAGGACCCGGACACGGCAGGTTTCGCATTGGCCGGAACAGCAGTCATGAGGAAGGACGATTCGCCCGCCGAGCCCGGCGTCGATGAGCGTGTCGCCGACATTGGCCTTCACCGGTTTGCCGTTGATCGTAACGGTGCACGTGCTTTTAGACATCTGGAATTTTCCGTAACAGCGTGGGAAGGATCACTCGAAGGTCAGGCGGACGGGGCGGGAATGCCGCGAATGGCGGATCTGGTTGTGGTCGAAGGCGGACACCCACAGATAGAGCCCGTCCCGCATCGCAAGATCCTTTTCGTCACCTGTGTCCATGTCCCGGACAATTTCGAGCGTCCAGTAACCGTCCTGCCAGTGGGCTCCGGCAGAAAGATCCGCACGGTTGCCGCTGTAGCCGTTGTTCATGATCAGTACGCCGGGAAGCACGGTTCCGACAGGGATCTCGGCGTCTTTCTCGGGCGAATAGGGTACGGTTTCGTCCTTGAACATCCACCACTGGGACCCCTCGTCGACGCTGGCATCCGGAGTGAGTTCGATGGTGCCCATCTTGGCAACCGTGGCCTTGTAGTCGATCGGGAGACGTTTGACTGCGACCGTGCCGTGGTAACGGGTCTTGGGGTCGCCGACATAGTTCACGTCATAGGCGGCCTTGCCTTCGTCGGAATGGTAACCCGCCTTGTAGCGCGCCTCGCCTGCCGCCTCCTTGGGGTTCGGATCGAGCGGAGTGCCGAACCACATATCGTCCACATAGCCCAGCACGCCGCCACGCGCTGACTTCCATTGCCAGACATCGACCAGGCTTCCGTCGGTAGTGTAGTGAAGGCCGACCCCGGCATAGGCGGCGGGTTTGTCCGCCAGCGGCTTCGTACCCAGATGGGTTGCGCCGCCGCCGCCGAATGTGTCTGTTCCGGCAAGTACGACGGCGAACTTGTCCTCGTAGAAGGCCGTTTCGTCCGAGCGGTCGGCATTGTTGTTGAGGATGTGCCAGCCGTCCTCTTTCTTGATGAGCGGGTGCCGTTTCAGAGAGTGGGTGGCGTCATTCCAACGGAAACCTAAGGCGACCTTGTCGCCGACCTGAAGGGCGCGGACTTCCACGGTGGAAGCGCCCGTTCCAAGAAAATTGGAGCCTTGCTGCGTTTCGACGAACACCGGCTCGGCCGTCTGCCAGACGGCGTCATTCAGGCGTCCGTCCAGAACCGGAAGCGTGTCGGCGCGGGAAACGATCAGGTCGCTGCGCGTGCCGAAATCAAGGGAAACGGCCCCCGCTATGACGACGGCGCCGATTGCCATGGAAATGGCCAGCGGATGTGCCGCCATGCCCGGGAAACGTCTGAGCGCCTGTGGACGGAACAGCCTCAGCAATTGCGCCACCCCGCCATAGGCATAATGCAGGATCACATGGGCGAAGATATAGGTCAGCACGACGAGTGCCGACCAGTAGTGAACGCTCACCCAGAGCCCGCCGTGGCCGAGGTAGAGCACAACGCCGGTCACCGTCAGTGTCAGGACCGCTGCAAACAGGAGCCAGTAAGCGATGACGTTGACCGCGGCAAGGCGCAGCTTGGTGCTCGCCGGCAGGGTCAGGACAACGATCTTCTTGGAGGAGATGCGCCGCTTCAGGCGCGCGAAGGACATGTAGGCGGAATAGGCGAAGATAAGCGCCAGGACGAAAACCGCCGAAATGTAGTGCCAGGTCCAGAGTTCGCCTTGAGGCAGGATAGGCTCGAACAGCTTCGAGAACCATGCCCCTTCGGCGGCGGTTGAAAACCGCAGACCCGTCAGCAGGCTGGTGAAAATCGCAATCACCAGGGTCCAGTGCAGGAGAATGGTGCCAATGTCGCTGCGCACGGGAGGCTTGATGTCTTCCGGTCTGCGGGCCGCCCGGTTTTTCCCTTTTGCATCGGACTCGGTCTGCCCGGATGCATTTGGCGGAGAAGTGAGCTCGAGAGGGTGATGTGTCACTTGGTCCGTCAACTTATCCTCCAGATTCCAGCGGTCATGCGAATACCGTCGGATATCAATCGCGATGCAAATATTAATTGTCAAACCAAATTATTAAGAAAAATTAACGAAATTACGAGAAAAATGTAAAGAGTATTAAAAATTACAACTTCAATTAAACCACTGCGTGTAGTGCAATGCATGCGTTGGTGTATACGAAAGTTTTGAGGTTGGGGAATTACGTAGGGGAAATAAATAAAAATGCCAGATGTTGTTATTATTTGCTCTCGAAAGTAGGGGGAGTCTGCTTGCTTTCCTTTAGGTTGAGAATTTTGAACGGAATACAACGCCGCGCCGGCCTACTTATCGGGAGGTGCACCGGTTTTACCAGGGAATCTGATCGGAAGGATTTGGTCCGGGAGATGGCGATCCTCAAAGGTAAGGCTGGTCGAAGCGGCCGGCTTCCCACCTTCTTGTGGAGAATCTGAGCGGATTTCAGGGCCTGTTCTTGCGCGTCACCCCGGACAAGCGGAGCCCACTCGCAGTACAACTTGTTGCAGCTCGACATGTTCTGCCAAAACGGTGCCTCACTCGCCGTCTCTGGAAACGAGTGGGCCCCGGGTCTCGCGTTGCTCGCCCGGGGTGACGCCGTTGGTTGCCGTAAACCTCAACAAAAGTGCAGTTTTGGTCGCGTTCGACTATCGTTCCTGCCAATCGACGTAAACGCCCGAATGGCCGCACTCTGCGCAATGGGCGCCGACATACACCCAGCGGATATCACTCGAGTTGGGGTACAATGCCGACCCAATTCCCAAAGAAAGTTCCTCGTTTTCGCAAGGGCAAACATTCTGCAACAAGTCATTGGAGTAATTTTCACTTTCCAGGATGTCTATCTTGTCGCCGCAAGAGATACATCTTGCGATTGCGGCTCCTTGAAGATCATCGATGAAAAGATGAAGGACATTGCTTCCGCAATTGCAGGAAAGAAAGCTGAACTCCGTTATCTTGTTCCCGTTCAGATCAGATTAACGTTCGATTTCCTTCCGTAATGTGGCAGGGGCAGTGTCTGCACTCATCAAATGATCCAATCTGAACGGAATATGCGTTAATTAGGTGTTTTCAGATTTTCTCAGAGTCAGGAAAAACCGTCAAAATCTCCTCCAGCGGCTTCTTGATTTTGGCCACCGCCGGCACCGTCGCATCTTCCGCCGGATGCCCCACGGCGAGGATCATCACCGGCTTTTCCGCTTCCGGGCGGTGCAGGATCGCGTTCAGGAACTTCATCGGGTTGGGCGTATGCGTCAGCGCGCTGAGGCCGGCGTGGTGAAGCGCGGTGATGAGCATGCCGGTGGCAATGCCGACGCTTTCCGGGACGTAATAGTGCTTGTAACGCGATCCGTCCTCATAGGTGCCCCAGCGCTGAGCGAAGATAACGATCAGCCAGGGTGCGATTTCCAGATGCGGCTTGTGGGCATCGGTGCCGATGGGTTCCAGCGCCTTGATCCATTCGTCGCCCGCGCCGCCGTCGTAAAGCCGTCGTTCCTCTTCTTCCGCCGCCAGACGGATCTTGCTCTTCAGCGCCGGATCGGAAATCGCAACAAAATGCCAGGGCTGGTGATTGGCGCCACTGGGAGCGGTGCCGGCAGCCCGGACACAGGTCTCGATGACCGAGCGCTTCACCGGGCGGTCGGAGAATTCGCGAACCGTGTGGCGGGTGCGGATGTCGTCGTAAAACTCCTCAGCCCGTGCCTGCATTTCCTTTTCGGAATAGTGACGCCGGTCCGGTAACGGCAAGGATTTGTATTCCAATAAGGTCTTTGCGATCATTCCGGCTCTCTCCCATCGGCGTCCGCCCCTTTTCAAACCGGGGTTCCGGACGACTTCGCAATCCGGGGGACTATGAAACGTCTTCCCGCACGTCAGGCAAACCAATTACTCCTTGCCGACTCAACCGGATTTAACAGGTGACGATTTTCTCTCGCTTGGGTAGAACAATCAAACGTATTTCACCTTGATGAAAAAATAACCTTGACCAGCGACACGGCAGCTTTCTAGATTTTCTTGACCAAATGGTCAGTGAAGATCGCACAGAGACAAAAATGTCCGGGTGGTCTTGATGCTGCCGGATTGCCGGGTTCCGGTACGGGGCGGATGGGAGCCGCTCCTGCACACCGGGCCGGCGAGGGGTTTGAAAATACCAGAGAAGGGCGGCACCATGCAGGTGACACCCGTAACCAGTAGGGGAATGGCAATGAAGGCATTGAAAAGTCTGGCGCTTGTATCCGTTTTGGGAGCAAGCCTGGTCTCGGGCGCGGCGAATGCCGCGGACGAGCTGACGCTGCAGCTCAAATGGGTCACGCAGGGCCAGTTTGCCGGTTATTACGTGGCAAAGGACAAGGGCTTCTATGATGAAGAAGGCCTGGATGTAACGATCAAACCGGGCGGCCCCGACATCGCGCCGCCGCAGGTGATTGCCGGCGGTGGCGCTGACGTCATCATCGACTGGATGCCGTCCGCCTTGGCTTCGCGCGAAAAGGGCGTGCCGCTCGTCAACATCGCCCAGCCGTTCAAGAAGTCCGGCATGATGCTGACCTGCCGCAAGGACACCGGCATCTCGATCCCGCCGGACCTCAAGGGCAAGACGCTCGGCGTCTGGTTCTTCGGCAACGAATATCCGTTCCTGTCCTGGATGAGCAAACTCGGTCTCTCGACCGATGGCGGTGAAAACGGCGTGACCGTCCTGAAGCAGGGCTTCAACGTCGATCCGCTCCTGCAGAAGCAGGCCGACTGCATCTCCACCATGACCTATAACGAATACTGGCAGGTGATCGATGCCGGCATTCCGGAGGAAGATCTGGTCGTGTTCAAATACGAGGACCAGGGTGTTGCCACGCTGGAAGACGGCCTCTACGTGCTGGAATCCAGCCTCGACGATCCGGCCATGGTCGACAAGCTCGCCCGCTTCGTGCGCGCCTCCATGAAGGGCTGGGCCTATTCGACCGAGAACCCGGAAGAAGCGGCCGAAATCGTTCTTGAGAACGATGCGACCGGTGCCCAGACCGAGAAGCACCAGATCCGCATGGTCGGTGAAATCAACAAGCTGGTGGACGGGTCCGACGGCAAGCTCGACATGGAAGCCTATGACCGCACCGTGAAGTCGCTCCTGAGCGGCGGTTCCACGCCGGTCATCACCAAGCTGCCGGAAGGCGCGACGACAACTGTCGTGACCGACAAGCTGTAATCATGAAATTGCCCCGGAGCGGGAAACCGCCCCGGGGCATTGCTGTTGTGTGATTGAACTTTTCCTTTTAAGCGCATCCCTTCCGGACACTTTTTTCAATGGCGGCGCTGAAGGCGGCCACGGAAGCGGAAACGATGAAACAAGCAGCCGTTCTCGGGGCATACGGGTTTATCGGGGCCGCCTGCGTCAGGGCGCTCCGGGAGGCGGGCTATCGCGTGACCTGTATCGGCCGCTCGCTAGAATGCGGCAGGAAGGCCTTTCCCGATCTTGACTGGGTGCAAAGGGACTTTGCCGACACCCTGGCCGGGGACTGGAAGTCCCTGCTGGGCGGTATGGATGTGGTCGTCAATGCATCCGGAG
This sequence comes from Roseibium sp., assembly GCF_050301095.1. Lineage (GTDB taxonomy): Bacteria > Pseudomonadota > Alphaproteobacteria > Rhizobiales > Stappiaceae > Roseibium. The sequence goes on along the minus strand of NZ_JBNKYW010000074.1, from coordinate 13,414 downwards.
CCTTGCAGGACGGAGCAAGGGACAATCTCGCCGCCATTCACGAAACGGCGGTGAAACGGATCTGCGAAGCCCTGGAGGGAACGCAGGTCCGCTTCGTCCAGATCTCGGCAGCCGGCGTGTCCGAAGACGCGCCGACAAATTTCTTCCGCACCAAGGCCCGGGGCGATGCGACCATCATGGCCTCCCGGACCGACTGGATTATCCTGCGTCCCGTCCTGGTTCTTGGTGCGGATGCGTATGGCGGTACCGCGCTGCTGAGGGCAGGCGCCGCCATGCCCTTCGCGGGCCTTGAGTTGTTCGGAAACGCAAGGATCCAGACCGTACATGTCGATGACGTCGCCAGGGCAGTGGTGCAGGCGGCAAGCGGAGATCTCGGCACGCGGTTCGTGGCGGATCTGACGGAAGACGGCAGCCGGAGTTTCTCCGAACTCGTGTGCCGTTTCCGGTCATGGCTGGGCTACCCGGACTGGCGCGCCCGGATTGCCGTGCCTGAATTTGCAATCAGCATTCTCAGGAAGGGCGCCGATGCCCTCGGGTGGCTCGGCTGGCGGTCACCGCTCAGGACCAACGCGCTCAAGTCTCTGGACAGCGGGATCACTGGCGACCCTGAGGGCTGGCGGCAACGCGGCGGCATTCCTCTGAAGTCCCTGGAGCAGACGCTTGCGGTCCTGCCCGCGACGGCACAGGAACGTGCCTTTGCCAGGCTTTACCTGCTGCTTCCGCTCGCAATCGGCTGCCTTTCCCTTTTCTGGACGCTTTCCGGCCTCATCGGGGTTTTCTCCTACCGCGACGCGATGGCCGTTTTGACCGGCACCGGCATTTCGCAGCCAATGGCGGCGGCTGCCGTCTTCGGCGGGGCCGTTGCGGATCTGACGCTCGGCATCGCGGTGCTTTTCCGCCGGTGGTGCCGGCGCGCGTCGATCGGCATGATTCTGGTCGCTCTGGCCTATCTGACCGGAGGCACTTTGCTGACACCCCATCTTTGGGCGGATCCGCTCGGTCCACTGGTCAAGGTCTTGCCTTCCCTTGTGCTCGCCGCGCTGGTGGTCCTGGTTCTGGAGGAACGCTGATGTGGTACGACCTTCTGCGCTACGCCCACGTCGTCGGTGCCTGCGTGCTGCTTGGAACGGGCGCCGGCATTGCCTTCTTCATGGTGATGTCCAACCGCTCGCGGAACCCGGCGCTGATCGCGCATGTCGCAGGGATCGTGGTTCTGGCCGATACGGTCTTCACGGCGACGGCTGCCCTGTTTCAACCGGTCACCGGCGCGCTTCTGGCCCGCGAAGCCGGCTGGCCCCTCTGGGAAGGCTGGGTGTTCGTCTCGCTCTGTCTTTACGTCTTTGTCGGTGCCTTCTGGCTGCCGGTCGTCTGGATCCAGGTCCGGCTACGGCGCCTTGCCGCGCAGGCTGCGGAAACAGGAGACGCCTTGCCGGAGGCCTATCACCGGCTCTACCGGATCTGGTTCGCCTGCGGCTTTCCAGCTTTCTTCGCGGTTCTGGCCATCATCTGGCTGATGCTGACCAAACCGGAGTTCTGACATGAAAAACGCAGGCAAGCGGGGGCTTGCCTGCGTTTGAAGCGTGACCGAATACCGGGATTACTCGGCCGCTTCGGTAACCGCCATCGGATTGTTCGGATGGGTCGTCCAGTTGGCGTAGTCCTTTTCCACGACCTTCTTGGTGCGCGGATCGATGCTGCCCGGAGCCATCGGCTCCATGGTGATGCAGTTCTCGATCGGGCAAACGTTGACGCAAAGATTGCAGCCGACGCATTCCTCGTCGATTACCTCGAACTTGCGCACACCGTCGACCATATTGGTGATCGCCTGGTGAGACGTGTCCTCGCAGGCGATATGGCAGCGACCGCATTCGATGCACAGATCCTGGTCGATCTTGGCCTTGGCAATGTAGTTCAGGTTCAGATACTGCCAGTCGGACACATTCGGGACGGCACTGCCGATGAACTGGTCGACGGAGGTGTAACCTTTCTGGTCCATCCAGTCGCTGAGGCCGTCGATCATGTCCTCGACCACGCGGAAGCCGTAGGTCATCGCGGCGGTGCAGACCTGAACGGAGCCGGCGCCGAGCGCCATGAACTCGGCCGCGTCGCGCCAGGTCGTAACCCCGCCGATGCCAGAGATCGGCAGGCCGTGGGTGGCCGGATCGCGGGCGATTTCAGCCACCATGTTGAGGGCGATCGGTTTCACCGCCGGGCCGCAATAGCCGCCATGGGCCCCCTTGCCGTCGACAGACGGGGCTGGAGACATGTTGTCGAGATCGACGCCCATGATGGAGTTGATGGTGTTGATCAGGGAAACGGCGTCCGCACCACCTGCCTTGGCGGCCTGGGCCGGCTTGCGCACGTCGGTGATGTTGGGCGTGAGCTTGACGATGCAGGGCATGCGCGAGTGCTGTTTCACCCAGCGGGTAACCATCTCGATATATTCCGGCACCTGACCGACGGCGGACCCCATGCCGCGTTCGCTCATGCCGTGCGGGCAGCCGAAGTTCAGTTCCACACCGTCTGCTTCGGTCTCCTCGACCCGGCGCAGGATGTCGATCCAGTTCTGCTCCTCGCAGGGGACCATCAGCGAGACCACGAGCGCCCGGTCGGGCCAGTCGCGTTTCACCTGCTTGATTTCGCGCAGGTTCACTTCCAGTGGCCGGTCCGTGATCAGTTCGATGTTGTTGAGGCCGATCAGCTGCCGGTCCTTGCCATGGATCGCGCCGTAGCGCGGGCCGTTGACGTTGACGACAGCCGGATCTTCCCCCAGCGTTTTCCAGACGACGCCGCCCCAACCGGCCTTGAAGGCCCGGACGACGTTGTATTCCTTGTCGGTCGGCGGCGCGGAAGCCAGCCAGAACGGGTTCGGCGATTTGATGCCGATGAAGTCAGTACGCAAGTCAGCCATGATGGCTCTCCCTCAAATACGTGACGCCGAGCGCCCGGGTCAGGCGCTCAAGGCGGCGTTGATGCTTTCGGCGGCAATCTTTCCGTCTTCCACGGCTGCGACCGTCAGGTCGTCGCCGCCCAGAACGCAGTCGCCGCCCGCCCAGACGTCGGCAAGGCTCGTCCGGCGGTCCGCGTCGACCACGATGCGGCCCTTTTGAAGGGAAAGAGCGCCTTCCAGGCCGGTCTGAACCAGGGTCTGGCCCACAGCCTTGAACACCATGTCGGCGGGCAGGGTGACTGTTGCGCCGGTGCCGGTCAAGGAACCATCTTGCTCTTCCGTCCGCTCCAGCTCAATGGCGGTGACCGACCCGTTCTCGGCGACAAGTGCCTTCGGCTGGGCCCAGGTCAGGATCCGGACGCCATTGGTCTGCGCCAGATGCTGCTCGTATTCGGACGCGTTCATCCGCTCCTGGCCGCGCCGGTAGGCGATGGTGACGTCTTCCGCGCCGAGCAGCTTGGTCTGAACGGCGATATCGACCGCGGTCATGCCGCCGCCGATGACGACGATACGCCGCCCGACCGGGAGTTTGGAAAGGTCCTTTGCCTGACGCAGATCGGCGATGTAGTCGACTGCGTCGATGGCGCCGCCCTTGTCCTCGCCCTCAAGGCCGAGCGCGTTGACGCCGCCAAGGCCGATGCCGAGGAAGACCGCGTCGTAGGACGCGCGCAGGTCGGCCAGGTCCAGATTGTCGCCGAGGCGCATGCCGGTTTTCACCTCGATGCCGCCGATGGACAGGATGAACTCGACTTCGCGCGCTGCGAAATTGTCGACGGACTTGTAGGAGGCGATGCCGTATTCGTTGAGGCCGCCGGCCTTTTCACGCGCATCGAACAGCGTCACGTCGTGGCCGTGAACGGCGAGGCGATGGGCACAGGAAAGGCCCGCCGGGCCCGCGCCGACAACGGCAATCTTCTTGCCGGTGCTTGCTGCCCGGGTGAACGGTGTGGAGGTGTTCTCCGCCATGTAGTGATCGGTGGCGTAGCGCTGCAGCTGGCCGATCTTCACCGGCTTGCCTTCGGCCACTTCCCGCACGCAGACCTGTTCGCACAGGGTCTCGGTCGGACAGACGCGGGCGCACATGCCGCCCAGGATGTTCTGTTCGAAGATGGTCTTGGCCGATCCGGTCGGGTTGCCGGTCGAGATCTGGCGGATGAACTGGGGAATGTCGATGCTTGTCGGGCAAGCCTGCATGCACGGCGCGTCGTAGCAAAAATAGCAGCGGTCGGCTTCGACCTGGGCTTCGTGCTGATCCAGAAGCGGATGCAGGTCGCTGAAATTCTCTGCGTAAACGTCCTCAGGCAAGCGTCCGGCGGCAATGTCCGGTCCGGCTTTGGTCTGGGTCATGGAGATCTCCGGAAGGTTGGCGATCGTTTTTCAAGGCGGCCTCCTTCGTTTTTTGAGGAAGCTCTGAAACCATTGGAAAAAAATTTGAACAGTTAGTCAAATATTTTTAGAACAAATAAAAACTTGAGGTAAAACTTCAGCAATTTTATTGCCGAGAAATCAGTGCGTTAGGCGCAAATTTCAACATGCATAAAATTACGCCACGGAGCAATCCCGAGCCGTTGAAACGGCGCGGACGGCATGATTTTGTCAGAAAACCGGAGATCGTGGGCCCGAAGCGCCAGCGGAGGATCTGCGCCGGGCACTGAAGAGGGTGCCCGGACCCGGCCGTCGGGCCTGGGCAGGGGCGACGCAATGAGGCCGTCCCGGTGCAGGCCGATCAAACGGATCGGCGCACCGTCAGTGCGGCCGTTGGGAAAGCAGCGGGGTGTAAGCCAAGGTCCGTTTCGGCCCGGAACCGGCCAGAAACAGGAAGACCGTGCAGAATCCGAGGACGATGAGCGTCAACGGCCACAAGAAACTGGCGCCTGTCCTCAGGGTCAGGCGTGCCAACCGGTCCTGTCCGCGTGCTGGCAGGTCTGCCGTCAACAGAATAAGTATCGAAAGTGCGATGGCGCCATAAAGGCCCATGCAAAACATTGTTACAAAAAACATATCGCTTGCTCACCTCAACTACACAGCGCTGCAACCTCAAGGCCTGATTGCGGCACTGTACTCCGGTTCCCACCGGTGAACTGCCATGTGTAAACGAAACGTTAAGGTTTATAGCGGGTGCCGTAACGTCAAATTTTAAAGTTATCCTCGAAAAATATGCGCTTGGGGAAAAGACCTATGCCGGGGCTCGCGGGCCTTGAAAAAGGCATGGACCGCCACCGGAAGGACAAATTTGGTGGTGGGCTTGCGGGCACCGAATCGAAAAGGCCCCGGATTGTTCCGAGGCCCCTGCCAGTAATTGGCCGATTTCCGAACGCCAGGCTGCGGATTTTCACTCCGGGTACCAGAGCTTGGCCTTCTCTGCGCCGCGCTCGATGATCACATGGCCGTTTGCGAAGACACGATAGCCATGGCTCCAGTCACCGTCCGGCCAGCGCACGCGCACATTTGCCCGCTCGGCGACGCCGAGGCCGAAATGGACAAAACCCATCTGACCGGAGGCATGACCCGCCCCGACCTGAATGTCCTTAACGACCGTATGGTTGCCGGTCTTGACGCTGATCCTGGCGCCGACGGCGCGGTTGTTGGGTTGGCCGGGCTGACGGATTTCGACCGCCAGCCAGTTGCCGAGGGGCTTTGGAGCTGCAGCGCTGCCCTGCCCGGTGTTGCGGAAGAGGCTCACCGGGGCTGCCCGGTTGACGACAACAAGATCCAGGAGGCCGTCGGCGTTGAAATCCGCCAGGCCCGCGCCGCGTCCCCGGCGGTCAAGGCCGATCCCTGCGGTATCGCCCGCCTCGGTGAACGTGCCGTCCCATTGGCCGAGCAGCAGGTTGTCCGGGTCGTATGAGGCGAAATCCGGCATGGCCTCGACATTGCCCTTGGCGATGAAAAGGTCCCAAAGGCCGTCGTTGTTGACGTCCTGGAATTCGGAATGCCACCCGGTCGACGGTTTCAGGTCGTCACCGGAATAGGGCCGGTGCGCCGTCACGCCGAGGTCGAAGGCGATGTCCTGATAGACGGGAACCGTCTCGTCCGCTCCGGCGTCCAGTTTCTGCAGCTTGGTGTCACCCATGCTGGTAAGCGCATATTCCGGATAACCGTCGACATCGAGATCCACCGAGGCGATGCCCATGCCCCAGATCTTCAGATGCTGCCAGCCGTCGGACTTGCGATAGGGCCGGGGCGGGCGTCCGGGCGGCACGGCCCATAACTGCTCTTCGCCGCCACGATAATAGTGGCGGTCGTTGGAGATCCTGAGCGCCGGCTCGCCGGAACGGTTCCAGTCGGTAAAAAGGATCGACAAGGTGCAATAACCGGGCGACAGGCGTGTTGCCTCCGGATAGCGGAGCGATCCGTCCGCGCCTTTTTCCGGCCGGAACAGGAAATTGTCGTGGCAGGTGCCCCAGGGCGCGCCGGGTGCGGAACGGTCGACATAGTTGCCGAAGGCGAGCGTCGGGTAGTCGAGCTCCGGCTCGAAAGTGGCGGAAAAGGCGGTCGTCCACTCCCGGCCGCCGTCAAACTCCAATGCGCGGTTGGCGACGTCGAACCTGCAGGCGCCTTTGCCTTCAAGCAGGAGGTTCTCCCCGAGCCGCAGCAGAACCAGATCCAGAATGCCGTCGTTGTTGAAGTCGAGCGGGTAGGCGCCGAGCACCTTGCCGGACTGCTTTTCGGTCAGGTCCGTTTCTACCGGTTCGAATTTCAGCGGTCCGGCGGTAAGGCTGAGGTTCCGGTAGAGCCGGGCCGGGTTCTTGCCGCCGGCAAGAAACAGGTCCGGACGCCGGTCGCCGTCGCAGTCGAAAATGGCGGCACCGCCGCCGACGAAATATTCCCAGGCTCCGTCATAGGTGTGGTCGATCCCGGCCGCGCTTGCCTCCTCCACGTAGGACGGGACGGGGGCGATGGAACTCCGGCGAGCGTCCTCCGTTGCGCTGGCCGGAAAGGCCAGGGCCGTCAGCAACAGCCAGGAGACCGGAAAAGCAAGATGTTTCATTCCGCAATCTCCAGGCTGCGCAGGAAGGCGATGATGGTCTGACGCTGTTCCTCAGCGAGGTCCGCATAGGCTTTCCGGCTTTCCGTCGCCTCGCCGCCATGGGCAAGGATCACTTCTTCCAGCGTGGTCAGGTCGCCCCGGTGGCCATAGGGCGCGGTGCTGCCGATACCCCAGAGTTCCGCGGTGATGAAGACATCCCGGGCAACGAAGCGCTGCGCCAGCAGCTCGTTGCCGAGCGTGTCGTTCTGCGCATCGGCAATCTTGTGGCGTTTCAGGTCGCCGAAAAGCGGTACCAGAACCCGGCCCTGATCGTCCCGGGGCAGGGCCTTGACCCAGTCCAGCGTGCCGAGGTCGAGATTGAGCGGCGCCTTGACGTCGCTCTGGCGCAGTGTCCCGGCGGTATCGAACGGGCCGGGATCGTGAAAGACAAGGCTCTCGAGCGGCAGTGCGGGCACGTGGCAGGAGGTGCAGCCGATGTCAGCAAAGAGCGTCTCGCCCGCAGCAGCGGCATCCTGCCAGACCTTCGGCAGGTCCTGCTTCCGGGTTGGGGCCGGCAGTGTTGCCTGCCAGGCCACAAGCGCCGAAATCTGGCCCGGGGTCAGTTCGTCCGGGTGGCTGTCGCCGTCGAAGTCCGCCGTTCCGGTCCAGTTCGCACCGAAGCGTTCGCTCGCCTGCATGCCGTGGTGGTCGTTCATGGCGTTGACCGTGAACTGGCGCAGTGAGGCAAATACACCCTTCTGGCTGAAGGGGCGCAAGGTGAGATCGTCGTCGATGCCATCAAGACCGGAAACGTCGAGTGTGCCGTCCGCGGAGGCGGTCAGCGTGCCGAACGGGATGCCCTTCGTCTGCAGGGCAACCGTCACCGCCTGCCCGGTTTTCCGGGCCTTGGCCAGCACGTCCAGTCTTTGCCGTCTGAGATCGGCCGTCATTTCCCGGGCGAGCAGCTCGATCAGGCCGGCGCCCTGGATGGCATTGGTGTTGCGTTCGTTGGAAAACTGCGGATCGATCGTGTCGAAATCGGCGCTCTCGAATCCCTCTGACACGAAGACGTTGGCGGTAAAGGCTCCAGCGCCCCCGTCGACCGGCTCGTTGTGACAGGAGGCGCAGGCATTGGCGTCCATTCCGGCCAGCCTCTGGAAGGCGAGGGGGGAATGACGGCGCACCTTGGTCGGCACGATGGCCCCGGTCGCGTCCGGCCTGCCGGCCCCGTCCAGCGTGGTGAATTTTGCTGCAAAAAGCTGTTTGCCCAGAGGTTGAAGAACCGGGATGGGGTCCTTGCCGGATGCCGCCAGCGCCTCGATATCGACATCTTCCAGAACCGCCCGTTCGCTCCAGGGGGCCGGCTCCTCCGCCAGCGCCTGGACCGGTGCAACCAGCCCCAGCACCAGGAGCGAGGATGCCAGTTTCAGTCGCCGGATCATGCTGGCACCTCCTTGCCGTCGGTTCTGGCGGCGCGGCTTCCTTGCGGGGTCGCCGTTCCCAGAAAGTCCTTGTCCAGCCGTTCCATGGACTGGGCGATCAGGCCGCTGCGGATGAAGTCCTCGTTCCAGGGCATGACGTCGAGGGAGAAATTGTTGCGAAGGTCCGCAACCAGCGCTTCCTCCAGTCCCTCCCACATGCCCTTTTCCATGAAGGAGAACGCGCGCATGGCGGCACCCGTCAGCACAACGCGCTTCGGGTCTATCATGGCGATCACCCGGGCGATGCCGTATCCGAGCACGCGTCCGGCCTCGTGGAAGGCCTTTTGCGCGTTCTCGTCGCCGGATCCTGCAAGTTCGATCAGCCGGGCGAGGCCGCCGACGCCCGCCTTGATCGTAATGGGATCGGTATCTTCCGGCTGGTGGGTCGCCGCGCGGACCAGGGCATAATCGGAAAGATAGGCCTCCAGGCAACCCTTCTTGCCGCATCGGCACAGCGCGCCACCGGGGATGTGGTTGGCATGACCGAATTCGGCGGCCGTTCCGCTTGCCCCGGAAAAAAGGTGGTTGTCGAGGTAAAGCCCCATGCCGACACCGTAATCGAGCATGATCACCGCAAAGGTGCCGCTGTACCGGTTCGGGTCGGACCAGTGCAGGGCCTCGGTTATCATGTTGGTATCGTTGGAGATATAACACTCGGCGCCGAAAGCGGACTGCAGCGGATTGACGATCGGGATCTTCCGGCCCGCGAACGCCGGGCTCCAGGCGACGAGGCCCGTTTCCGTCTCCACCACGCCCTGGGCCGCGACGCCGATCTCCCGCACCCGGGCGGGTTTGACGTCCGCTTCCTTCAGGAACTGCGAGATCGCTTCAACCAGCGTACCGGGGAAGCTGTCCGCGTCCGCGGTGGCGCTGTCGAAATGGGTGCGTTTCTCCCGCGTCACCTCACCGGCGAAATTCACCAGGGCAAGGTCGATGTTGTTCACCGACAGCCTGACGCCGATGGTGAAAACCGCATCCGGATTGAGTTTTAGCAGCGTTCGCGGACGGCCCCGCGCCTGATGCGTTTTGGGTTCTTCCGACTCCAGGCTCAGGATCAGCCCCTGGTCGAGCAGATCGGAGGTGATGGCCGTCACCGTCGCGGGACTGAGCCGCGTGATCTGCCCCAGATCGATCCGTGCCATCGGACCGCTCCGGCGCAGGGCCTGGAGGACGATACTTCTGTTTTGCCGCCGGATCTGGTCCCGGTCCGCCTTGCGTGTCATGCTCGCTCAGCTCTTCCCAAGGTGTTTCCTCTGTCCCGGGTTTCTCCCGGTTTTTCTACTCTTTAGCGCGATTTTTCGATCACGTGGAGCAGAGTTTTGCAAAACCATGTTGACAGGAGCCGCGCTTTCCTGCAACTTTTTTTCGGACACCAAAAAAAATAACAACAAGGTTGTCCTTTCTGAAGGCGCCTCGAAAAGGCGCCGCGACACAGACGCATTTTCTGGCGCAGCCGGTAAACGGGTTGCGCCCACTGGAGGAAACATCGCAATGCGTAAACTTACCACTTTGCTGGCGGGCGCCCTGCTGTCCGCAACCGCGATCAACCTGGCCCATGCCGAAGACATCGTCGTTGGCGTCAGCTGGTCCAACTTCCAGGAAGAACGCTGGAAGACCGACGAAGCCGCCATCAAGGGCGCTCTGGAAGCCGCCGGTGCGAAATACATCTCCGCTGACGCCCAGAGCTCTTCCGCCAAGCAGCTTTCCGACGTCGAGGCCCTGATCGCGCAGGGTGCAACCGCCCTGATCATCCTGGCTCAGGACTCCCAGGCCATCGGCCCGGCTGTCCAGGCTGCTGCCGATGAAGGCATTCCGGTTGTCGGCTACGACCGTCTGATCGACGATCCGCGCGCCTTTTACCTGACCTTCGACAACGTCGAGGTCGGCCGCATGCAGGCCCGGGCGGTTCTCGAAGCCGCGCCGAAGGGCAACTACGTCATGATCAAGGGCTCCGCGACCGACCCGAATGCGGACTTTCTCCGTGGCGGCCAGCAGGAAATCCTGCAGTCGGCCATCGACGCGGGCGACATCAAGATCGTCGGCGAAGCCTACACCGACGGCTGGCTTCCGGCGAACGCTCAGCGCAACATGGAACAGATCCTGACGGCCAACGACAACAAGGTTGACGCCGTTGTCGCTTCCAACGACGGCACCGCCGGTGGTGTTGTCGCGGCTCTCGCGGCCCAGGGCATGGACGGCATTCCGGTGTCCGGTCAGGACGGCGACCACGCCGCTCTGAACCGCGTTGCCAAGGGAACGCAGACGGTTTCCGTCTGGAAGGACGCGCGTGACCTCGGCAAGGCTGCCGGTGAAATCGCTGTTGCCCTGGCGGGCGGTTCCGACCTGGGTGACGTCGAGGGTGCTGCCGCATGGACGTCTCCGTCCGGCACCGAGCTGACCGCCAAGTTCCTGGCACCGCTGCCGGTGACCAAGGCCAACCTGAGCGCGGTTGTCGACGCTGGCTGGATTTCCAAGGAAGACCTGTGTCAGGGCGTCGAAAACGGCCCGGCACCCTGTAACTAATAACGATACGCAACAGACGCGGCCCCGGTTACACTGTGACCGGGGCCTTGAATAAGGGATAGCTGTCCAGGGTCCGCACCCGATGTCAGCACCCCGGGATGGGCCACCCGATGCGTAAGCGCAATGGTCTCCAAGCAGGAGTAACCTCGATGTCCGATACCGCTCTGTCAGGGCCCAAGAGCCCGACAGCACGAAACCTCTTTGCCGCGTTGCAGCTCGACACGCGCCTTCTGGGCATGATCGGGGCGTTCATCGTCCTGTGTCTGATCTTCAACGTGGTCACCGATGGCCGGTTCCTGACGCCGCGCAACATCTTCAACCTGACGATTCAGACCGTATCCGTCGCCATCATGGCGACCGGCATGGTGTTCGTCATTGTCACCCGTCACATCGACCTTTCGGTCGGCTCCGTCCTGGCGACGGTCGCGGCTGTCATGGCGGTTGTCCAGACGGACATCCTGCCGCCGGTGCTTGGTCTCGGTCATCCGGCCATTTGGATCCTCGCCATTCTGGCAGGGGTTGTCGTCGGTGTTGCGATCGGTGCGTTTCAGGGGTGGATGATCGGTTATCTCGGCATTCCGGCTTTCATCGTGACGCTTGGCGGACTTCTGGTCTGGCGCAACGTCGCCTGGTTCATCACCTCCGGCCAGACCATCGGCCCGCTCGACGAAACCTTCAACATGATCGGTGGCATCGGCGGTACCATGGGCGAGACCGGGTCCTGGATCTTCGGCGTCCTGGCAGTCGCAGCGGCTCTTTGGATGCAGATTGCCTCCCGCCGGCGGAAGGCCTCGCACGGCTTCCCGATCAAGCCGGCCTGGGCGGAAACGACCATGGCCGTCATCACTGCCGTCGCCATTCTCGGTTTCGTCTGGATCCTGAATTCCTATGACATCCCCAAGGCGCGCCTGAAGCGCATCTTCGAAGCCGCCGGCGAAACACTGCCGGACGGGTTTACAACGGGCTACGGCATTCCCTATTCGGTTCTGCTTCTGATCGTCGTGGCAATCGTCATGACGGTGACCGCGCGCCGCACGCGTCTCGGGCGCTACATCTTCGCGACCGGCGGCAACCCGGATGCGGCCGAACTGTCGGGCATCAACACCCGCTTCCTGACGGTCAAGATCTTCGCGGTCATGGGCGGCCTATGCGCCCTCGCAGCTGCCGTTGCCGCTGCCCGTCTCGGCTTCTCCACCAACGATATCGGAACGCTCGACGAACTCCGCGTCATTGCCGCGGCCGTCATCGGCGGCACCGCGCTGGCCGGCGGGGTCGGCACCATCTACGGCGCCATCCTCGGTGCGCTGATCATGCAGTCCCTGCAGTCCGGCATGGCCATGGTCGGCGTCGACGCCCCGCTTCAGAACATCGTGGTCGGCACGGTCCTCGTTATCGCCGTCCTGGTCGACATCATCTACCGCAAGCGTACGGGAGAGTAATCCATGGCAACCCCTCTCGTAGAAATGAAAGACATGTGCATCTCCTTCGGCGGGGTGCACGCGGTGGATCACGTCTCCGTCGATTTGTATCCCGGCGAAGTGGTCGGCCTTCTCGGCCACAACGGTGCCGGCAAGTCGACCCTGATCAAGATCCTCTCGGGAGCCTACAAGGCCGACAGTGGCGAGATCCGTATCAACGGCGAGGAAGTCCACATTCACTCGCCGCGCGATGCGCGCGCGCAGAACATCGAGACGATCTACCAGACGCTGGCGCTGGCGGACAATCTCGATGCGGCATCGAACCTCTTTCTCGGCCGTGAACTGACTTCGCCGCTCGGCTTTGTTGACGACGACGCCATGGAAGCGGAAACCCGCAAGATCATGGGCCGGCTCAATCCGAACTTCCGCAAGTTCAAGGCCCCGGTGAAGGCGCTGTCCGGCGGGCAACGCCAGTCGGTAGCAATCGCCCGGGCGGTCTATTTCAACGCCCGCATCCTGATCATGGACGAGCCGACCGCCGCCCTCGGGGTTCAGGAAACGGCCATGGTGACGGAACTGATCCACGAGCTGAAGAAACAGGGCCTCGGCATCTTCCTGATCGACCACGACATTCATTCGGTCATGCAGACCTGCGACCGCGCCGCCGTCATGAAAAACGGCAAGGTGGTCGGGACCGTGAAGGTCGACCAGGTGACCGAAGACGACCTTCTTGGAATGATCATTCTCGGGAAATGTCCTCCCGGCGCGATCCCGGGACCGGGTGCGATCAATCCGGAGATCGCCGCAGCCTGAAACTCCGTTATGGCGGTTCCCGAAACGGACCGCCGGTGAAAACTCCTTCGATCGTGCCGGCTGTCCGGCTGGCACGATTCTCTTTTGCCTGTATTTGAGGTGCGTCCCTCATGTTTGTCGGTGTCGACATTGGAACAAGTTCGGTCAAGGCCGTCCTGCTGGATGAAAACCAGTTGCATATCGGCTCGGCTACCTCCGGCCTGACGGTGGAGCGGCCGCATCCCTCCTGGTCCGAGCAGGACCCGGACAGCTGGTGGAC
>NZ_JBNKYW010000073.1:0-3538 GCF_050301095.1 Roseibium sp. | reverse complement strand
ACAAACCACCTGGATCTGCCCGCCATCGAATGGCTGGAAGAGGAACTGAAAAGCCTCAAGTCCGCGCTCGTGCTGATTTCCCACGACCGCCGGTTCCTGGAAAACCTGTCGCGGGCCACCGTCTGGATCGACCGGGGAACTTCCCGGCGCATGGACAAGGGCTTCGCCCATTTCGAGGCATGGCGCGACGAGGTGTTCGAACAGGAAGAGGTCGACCAGCAGAAGCTGGCACAGAAGATCAAGCGCGAAGAACACTGGATGACCTACGGCGTCACTGCCCGGCGCAAGCGCAACATGCGGCGCGTGCGGGAACTGGCCGAACTCAGAAAGCAGAAGCGCGAGCATCGCGGCCCCCAGGGAACGGCAAAGCTCGCCGCCGCGGACGCGGAGGTTTCCGGCAAGCTCGTCATCGAGGCGAAGGGCATTGCCAAGACCTATGGCGGGCGGGCCATCGTCAAGGACTTTTCCACCCGCATCCAGCGCGGCGACCGGGTCGGTTTCGTCGGCCCGAACGGGGCGGGCAAGACCACGCTCTTGAAGATGCTGACCGGAGAACTTGCGCCCGACACCGGAACGGTACGGCTCGGCACAAACCTCGAAATGGTAACGCTCGACCAGAAACGCGAAAACCTCGACCTCAACGACACGCTGGCCTCCACGCTCACCGGCGGGCGCGGCGACACGGTCGTTATCGGCGACGAGACCAAGCATGTCATGTCCTACATGAAGGACTTCCTGTTCTCGCCCGAACAGGCAAGGACCCCGCTCGGCGTTCTGTCGGGTGGAGAGCGCGCACGCGCCATGCTGGCCCGCGCGCTCGCGAACAAATCCAACATGATGGTGCTCGACGAGCCGACCAACGATCTGGACCTGGAAACGCTCGACCTTTTGCAGGAACTCCTGGCCGACTATCCGGGCACGGCCCTGATCGTTTCGCACGACCGTGACTTCCTCGACCGGGTTGCGACCTCGGTGATTGTCTCGGAAGGCGACGGACTCTGGCGCGAATATGCCGGCGGCTACACCGATATGCTCGCGCAGCGCGGCGAAGGCGTGACGGCCCGCAGGATCGAAAAAGCCGCCCCGGAAAAGAAGGAAAAGCCTGCGGCCTCAGACCCTTCGGCGCAAAAGTCTCAGGTAAAATCCAAGCTGACTTTCACCCAGCAGCATCTTCTGAAGACCCTGCCCGGGACCATCGATAAACTTGAAGCTCAGCTTGAGAAACTGCAGGGTGAGATGAACGACCCGCAGCTTTATGCAAAGAACCCTGACAAGTTTGCCAGGATCTCCCAGCAAATCACTGACCTGACTGCGGAAAAGGACGCTGCGGAAGAACAGTGGCTCGAACTTGAGATGCTGAACGAGGGCTGAGTCGCATCAGGCGGCGGCATATGCCGGAAGTGACTTGTCACACCGGTTTGGCGCAGCCAAGACCTGGACCCGTTACTCCGCACCATTACGACTCAAGACCTGAACGCAACGTTTGCTGGATCGCTGCCGGAGTTTAAGCCCGCCAAGGCGGGTGCAGGGATAACAAGCTGGCTCGAAATCCTCACCTCAGATCCTTGTAAAACACCGTTGTCGCGTCGAGATCGCCGTGGCTGCCGTAGGCGTAGTCGGGGATGAGGCCGACCTTCCGGTAGCCGCAGGTCGGGTAGAGTTTTTCGGCGCGGTCGCCGGTGACCGTGTCGAGCACCAGAAGCCAGCGGCCAAGCGAAAGGGCGAGGCCGTCGACGGCCGACATCAGTTTGCGGGCAAGACCCTTGCGGCGGTGCGCAGGATGCACCATCAGCTTGGCGACCTCGGCGCGGTGCGGGCCGTTGTCCTGGGGAGCAAGAGCCAGCATGACGACACCTGCAACCTCCCCGCCTTGCCTTGCCACCATCAGAAAAGCCTCTCCGGTTTCGAGTGCCGGCAGTTTTCCGGTCCAGAAGGCTTCGGCCTTTTCCTGCGAAAGCGGCAGAATGAAGCCGATGCCGGCGCCATCCTCGACACAGGCTTTCAGCAGCGCGCCGAGCTGCGGAACGGCAGCGCGCGCTTCTTCGGGCGGAAGTAGGAAAACGGGCGGCTCCGGATGGAAGCCGGTGGAGTTTGCACCCGGTGCGGGCGAAGGGGTTTCAGAGGAAATCATGGCGTGATCACCGTCAGGATATAGCGCGCCGGCACGTCGCCGGTCGCCTGATAACTGTTGGGGGCATTGAGGCGGAAACGCAGGGCATCCCCGGAACCGAGGTCATAGGCGTCGCAGCCCAGGGTGAAACGCAAGGCCCCTTCCAGGAGCACGAGATGATGTTCAAGATCCGGAACGGGTGGGGCGGCATAGGAAATTATCGCTCCTGAAGGAAGCGTGCCTTCAATCATTGCGCCATGGTAGCCGCTTACCGACGGCGTCAGCGTCCGGCGCACAAAGCCGGTTTCCGGATCCTTCCAAACGGGTTGACTGTTTCTCGGAATGTGCCGCTCGGCCGTGGCGGAAGCCGCGCCGAAAAGCTCGGCCATGGAAAGGCCAAAGGCGCCGGCAAGTTTGCCGAGGACGTTCGCCGTCGGGCTGGTGTCGCCGCGCTCGATCCGCGACAGGGTTGCCCGGCTGATACCGGTCTTTTCGGCCAGCTCTTCCAGCGGCCAATTGCGGACCCGGCGAAGGTCCGTCAACCGGCGGGCAAGGTCTTGTTCAAGGTTGGACATCTCAAATCCCATAAATGAGATTTTTCTCATAAATGGGAATTTCATCTTCGCCAAGCACAAAGAATAGGCAGAGCCGACACGAGGAGGCAGGAACTGCGCGCGCCTCTTCGAGAGAGCGAACCGAATGAAACCTCCCCGTCGCCGTCCCGAACCTGATCCGGGACCAACACCCCAGCTATCCGGGCCCCGGCTCAAGGCCGGGGCGGCATTGGTTTCTGGACCAGGTCTCAGACCTTCGAGAACACCGCGCTGGCGTTGACGCCGCCGAAGCCGAAGCCGTTGGTGAGGATATGATCGACCTCGCGCGCGATGGCCTTGCCCGGCACCATCTCGAAGCGGGCCATGGCCTCGTCGACGGCTTCCAGGTTACGGGAGGGCGGCAGCAGGCCGCTGACCAGCGCCTTGACGCAGGCAATGGCTTCCACCGCCCCGGCAGCACCCAGAAGATGTCCGAACATGGACTTGCTTGAAGAGACCGCAAGGTCTTTGCCACGCCCCTCGAAGAGCGTCGTCAGGGCCGCGATCTCGGCCGCATCCCCGACCGGGGTCGAGGTGGAATGGGCGTTGACATAGCCGATGTCGGCAGGAGACAGCTTGGCGCTTGCGAGCGCATGGCGCATGGCCCGCAATCCTCCCTCTCCGTCCGGAGAAGAAGCCGTGACGTGATAGGCATCGGCGGTGGTGCCGTAGCCGGCCAGTTCCACCAGAATATTGGCGCCACGCGCCCGGGCATGCTCGTAGTCTTCCAGGATCAGGATGCCGGCGCCCTCGCCCATGATGAAGCCGTCCCGATCCTGATCGAAAGGCCGGGAGGCATGGGAGGGATCGTCATTGCGTTTGGAGGACATGGCCT
>NZ_JBNKYW010000072.1:0-38134 GCF_050301095.1 Roseibium sp. | reverse complement strand
GATTTCGATCTGAGGCTGAGTCATGGGCGACTCGGAAATTACAATCAGGTCGAACTCGGGCTCCAGACCGGATTCATTCAGAAGCTGGAAGCTGCCCTTCGTTTCGCTCTGATATTTGCGGCGCCCGTTGGTAAGGCTCAGGAAGTCGATGTCGAGATCTGCGGCCGTGACCGCGTCCTTGAGATCGGTATCATGGCGGTTTACCGGCAACATGCGCCGGGATACCTGTAATCCTGCGGTGTTATTATCTACGAGAAGCACCCGGAAGTTTTTCAGACTTGCCGCCGCAAAGACCAGAGAAAGCGCCGTCATATTGTGATTGCCGTCGACACTTGTCACAATCACGTTGCTGGCAAATCCGTCAACCCGGTTCGACTGGATCTGCTTCAAAATCGTGAAGACCGATTTCCAGTAGGGACGCATTTCCCGGTCGGTCACCCCTGCCTTGAAACCCCATAACGAGCTCAGAAGGTCGTCCGCATTCATGTCTGCCTGCTGGCCCAAATAGGGCAGGCGGGGCAAATGGGAAATAGACGCCGAAGCCTGCTGCGGCAGCACTCCGATTTGCGGTGCTCTGAACGCCATACTATCCGGCCCGGATACGGCAGCATAGGCAGCCGCTGGAGCATAGGCGAGTTCCGGCTGAGGGTTGAGCAGATACCGGACGCACAGGGAAGCAGTCTCGCGTCCGATCGCAATGACTACACCAATCATGGCGCCAAGCACGAGACCAGCCAGAGCCAATATTTTTTTCTTGGGCCAGATCGCAGCCTCCGGAGGAACCGCCGGCGAGATGATCCGGGCGTTCGGGATGCTGATCTGTTCGACCTCGGTGATTTCCTTTGTTCGGCTCAGGAGGTTTTCATAAAGTTGTTTGCTGGCATCCGCCTCGATCTGAAGTTCCTTCAGTTCAATACTTGATTTTTGGTCGATATTCGACTTGGTTCGAACATTGTCGAGCTCTGCTTCCAGCTTTGCAACCCGGTCACGCAGGACATCCGCCTCGAGTTTCGCGGTACTTGCAATCCGGCCAATTTCCGTATCCAGAAGCTTCCTGATCTCCCGTGTCTGGGCCTTGGCTTTGATCAGTTCGGGATGTGATGGAAGGAGGTCGGTCGCCAGATCTGCCTGTGTTCGAGCGGCAGTCGCATATTGTTGCTGCAGATTGGCGATCGTGGCCGAATTGGTGACGTCGGACAGGGCGTCGATGCTCACTCCGGAATCGATCAGTCGCCGGATTTCGGAAGCCTTGGCATCTGCCGCCGCAAGAGCCGCGCGCTGTTCGGTCAATTGTGTGCTGAGTTCGGCAAGCTGCTGGTCGGAGAGCAGTGTTTTCTGATCGCCCGACTGAAGATTGTTCCTGGCGCGAAACGCTTCAACCCTGGCTTCAGCTTCGCGCAACTGGTCCCTCAGAATGCGGAGCCGGTCTCCCACCTTTTCTTCGACTGTTCGAGAGATCCTGGAAACCTGGCCATTCTGATTGGATATGTAGTTCTCCGCAATGGCGTTGGAGATGATCGCAGCTTTAACCGGCGTATCGGCATCGACCGAAACATTGATGACGAAGGTCAGGCCTTCCCGTCCGACCTCCAGTGCACCTTGAAGGGTTTCAACCGCCTTGTTTGCCGAGATTTCCTTCGTTGCCGGAGATGATTGCACAGACCCGCCGAGCAGGGACGTCAAGGGCGACAGAAAACCCTGGTCCGGTGCGCCGTCGCCAAACTCGGGATCCTCTATGAGGTTGAGCTGGTTCACGACGCTTCGCAGGACGGAGGAGGACTGCAGGACAGTGACCTGACTGTCGACAACAAATGTGTCTTCAAGATAGCGCGCCGGTGCGTTCTGGTTCTCGAAAGGCTGGCGGACGGACGGATCGATCAGAACCTGGGTTGTCGCCCTGAACACCGGCTTCAGGGACACGGCAACTGTGGCGGCGATAACCGCACACAGAAACGCGCAGGCAACGACAATCCACGCTCTGCGCCGCAGAACGGACAGAAGATCCAAAATATCGCGAAAGGTCGGAGCGCTTTCCGCCACTTAACTCGTCCTGCCTGATCCTGGCGTTTAAGGCCATGTTAACCCTGATGATCCGGCTAAAGTAGCCAAACTTGGTTAGCAACTGCCTAATAGTCAACGGAAGCAGAGCTGCTCTGCTGGCGTACACCGCTTGCCGTTCCGCCGGTTGCGGATGGTCGCGGTGTGGGCAGACAAGAGGCTCCCTGGTGAACAGATCTTGCTGCGGCAACCTGTCTCGAGCGTTTTCTTAAGGAACGGCTAACGGTGTTCCCAATTCGAAAACCGAAATCGGGATAACAATTTAGCTGTTCTAACCCGTGCTTAACCCTGGCTGTGATACTGCGAAAGCACCAGAGACCCTCAATCGAGACACAACCGCACATGATCGTGACCGAAGCCGGCAAGTGGCAGCACAATGGATCTGCAAAGGCCCAGACGACGACACTACTCGGCGGTCTGCCAATCACGAACATAGGCATGGAGGAAACGGCCGAGCAATTTGTCGAGATCGCACTTCAGGCGGGAACCGGCAATCAGTTGCCGTTTTATTCGACGTCTGCCAACGGGCAGGTGATCGCAATGGCGGCACAGGATGAAGAGTTCAGACAATTGCTGTTGCGTGCGGACCAGATCCACGCCGACGGCATGCCCATGGTTCTGCTCTCCCGGTATGTTTCCAAAACGCCCTTGGCCGAGCGTGTGGCGACAACAGACCTGGTTCATGCCGTCGCGCGAAAAGCCGAAGAATCCGGCGTCACTTTCTATTTTCTGGGCGCGCGCGAAGATGTTAACGCTCTTGCCGTCGAACGGATGCGGCAGCTCTATCCGAAACTGCAATTCGTTGGCAGGTCGCATGGTTATTTTTCGCCGGAACGGGACGAACAGGCGGTTGTGGAAGAAATAAACCGTTTGCGGCCCGGCATTCTCTGGATCGGCCTTGGCGTGCCGATGGAACAGAAGTTCGTCTCGCGCAACCTTCACAAACTGCAGAATGTCGGTGTCATCAAAACCAGCGGCGGGCTGTTCGACTTTCTATCCGGAAAGAACAGCCGTGCGCCGGGCTGGATGCAGAGCGCCGGCCTTGAATGGCTTTACCGGACCATGCTTGAGCCAAGGCGGCTCGCGCATCGGTATTTCCTCACCAACCCGATTGCCTTGCGCGAGATCCTGACCCGCTCGGAGTAGGGCGCAATCGGCTAGCCGGCCCGGTGATCCATCCGGATTATCACATCGTCCCAGAGGCGATCCACTTCGCTGGCGATATCCGAAGGCCCTATGTCCTTACCCTGTGCCGTGAGCACCGCATCGGCAGTTGCCGGTATGCCGGCATCCGTGGGAACGAGCTGAATGCTGCCGGTTTCTATTAGGCGCTGGAAGAGACTGTGGTGGGCAAGCGCCGTTCTGCTGGACGGAGCGTTCACAACCACTGGCTTGCCGGACGCTGCGGCAGTCAGAACGCTTCCCCTCCGCGCCGTCAATCCGCCAGGCAACAGGTAACAGAAGACGTCGACCTCCTGAAAAATCGCAAACAGCTCTTCTTCACTGCCGATGAAACCGCTGACGGCAACCTGGCCGGACAGTCCTTCGTTCTTCACCGCAGCGAAGAAGTCCTCCTCGACGTTGTCGAGACCCTTGATGAAGGAACCGGCGAAGGCGACGAAGACGTCGGTGCCGCGCTTCTTCAGATCAGCAGCCACCGACAGCACGGAAGAAACCTGTTTTTGCGGATAGATCGAGCCGAACTGACCAATGATCAGCCGCCCATTTGCGCGCTCTGATCTGAGTTTTTCTGCGAAGGCGCCCGGTATCAGTTTTTCCGGGGGGGAAAGGTTCGGCGGGATCGGGATCACCGTCCGGTTGCCGGTGGCAATCTTGGCAAGGCCGGTACTCTCGAACTCTGCTTCTATTTCCGGAGCGGAGAAGCAGAGTTCCGTGGCAAGCAGAACGACGGGAGACAACACGAGCCGCCGCTTCCAGTCCAGGGCCGACCACTCATGCAGAATGACGTGGACACCTTTCCCGGAGAGCCTTGCGGTACAGGCTGCCAGCAAGGGTTCCAGCAGCTTTTTCTTCCAGGCCACGACCGGAAAATTCACAACCAGACCGTCGACCCCTTTCAATGACCGGAACAGATTTGGAAGATTGAAGTCGAGCCGGTGGGTTACCGCCCTGGCTTCGAACCGGGCGGCCAGAAGTCTGGAGAACTCCTCGACGCCGCAGGTCTGGTGTGTGTCGGAAATCAGAACCAGGTAACGGTTGGAACCCATCGTGCTTGTGCCGGTTGCCTTCGGTGCGGGTATGGAACGATTTGAATTCACCGATATAAAGAAGTTGTTTAGAAGAAGTGTTCATCGATGATTTTCAAGACAGAATGCAGAATGTGAAGCGCTGCGGAAAGGCCTCATACCGCCTTTTCCGGATTGAGCGACATCTGCAGGAAACCCGTTGCCCGCAGGCGGACCAAGAATGCAAACACCTTCCGTATCATTCATCACGCCGAGCTATTCCCTCGATTTGCACCGGTGCGAGCTGCTGTGCGAGTCCATGGACCGGTTCGTGACCGGCTATGACATGCATTTCATTGTTGTTGGCGATGAGGATATCGAGCTGTTCAGCCACCTGAAGAGCGCCAATCGAAAAGTGGTTGCTTCGTCGGAACTGCTGCCCCGGTTATGGCCGGTGGGGAAGTGGCGGGGCCGCCGGTACTGGTGGTCGCCGCAGATCGGATTGCCGGTTTATGGCTGGCATTTGCAGCAGCTCCGGAAATTCGCGATGACCGCGGCGCAGGACAGCGACCGCGTCATGTTCGCGGACTCCGACTGCGTGTTCTGTAGGCCGACAGACATGAAGGTGCTAGCCGGAGGGGAAAATACGCCGCATTTTCACACGAAAGGCGACATAAATTCCTCCAGACCCAATCATGTCAAATGGTGGCGGAACGCGCACAGGATCCTGGGACTCGATGTTCCGGACTTGCCGGGCGACGATTACATCGGCCCCATGATCGTCTGGGACCGCAAGACGGTCATTTCCGTGCTTTCCAGGATTGAAACCGCGTGCGGTCGTTCCTGGTGGGCGGGGCTGGCGCGTCAGCGGGATTTTTCGGAGTATCTCACCTACGGAACCGCGGTCGCGGCAGATTCGGACCTTGCCGGGCGCCACGAACTGACCGAAATTAACAATTGCCTGACCTACTGGGGAGGTCCTCAACTGGACAGGAAGGGGCTGATTTCCTTCATGAAGGAAATGCAGCCTCACCACTACGCCATCACGATCCAATCGCATACCGCAACACCCCTGGAGACCATACGCGAAGTCGCCTTCGCGGACACGGCTGCTCAGGGTTTGTCGGAAGCCTTGTAAGGCGCCGGCAGGAAGCCGAAGGCGGCAAAGAAGCGGCCGACCGAGACCAGGAAGGGGTGGCTTGCGGGGATGAGGTGCCCGGTTCTGAAGAGGACCGCGAGCGAGCGTCCCACGCTGAGGCCCAGGCTTATTGCGTTCTTGAGGATTGCCGCGACTGCGGAGAGGCCGTTTTTCCGGTCGACCAGATAGTTTATCGAGCCGGTCCGAATGGAACGTGTCATGAGGAACCGTGCTGAAATGCGCTCGGCGGGAACAAATTCGTTTATCTGCGCGCCTGCGCACCAGTAGGTCCTATAGCCTGCCTTTCTGCATCGGGTGAAGAAATCCATGTCGCCACCCCCCAGATAATTGAAACGCAGGTCGAAGAACGGTGCTCCCAGCCGGCCGAAGACATGGCGCCTGATCAGGCAATTGCCGGAGCCGTGAAGCTGGTCGATCTCACGGGTCGCTCCGTTAATGGAGATGAACAGCTGATGTTGTCGGATGGCTTGCGGGGCCTGCCCCTCGAAGACCCGGAAGACCGGGCCGCCGACAATGTCGGCGCCTGTCTCACGGGCAAGCCCGACCATCTCTGCGAGCCAACCGGGAAGGGCAATCTCATCGTCGTCGATCATGAGGAAGCAGTCGGCTTCAGGAAAGGCGTCCAGGGCTTCGCCGAAGGCGCGATTGATCGCGAAGCAGTTTCCCTGGTTTTCTTCGACAAAGACAGCATTCGGAATATCGTGGCTGGAAAAAAAATCTCTTGCGAGTTTTGCGCCAAGAGGATCGCGGGCATCATTGTCGACCACGACAATCGCAAAACCGAAACCGGGAGCCTGTTCGGCCAGTGACTTCAGGGTTCTGGCAAGCCAGTCCGGTCTGCGGAAAGTCGGAATGCAAACGACGGCATCGATTTTTGCATCACCAGCCATTCCTGCCATCACTCCCCAATATTTCACTTTCGCCAGATGAGCTGAATCCGGTTTCTGACACCCTTTACCGGCCGGCAACACTCATATCAGGAAAGAAGTTAACGTGCGTTTGTTGCAAGCGGAGATCCGGAACTGACAACCGCCTTCGCCGGCGTTTCCTCAATGAGGTGGGCGAATGCCTGAAGCCGTAGCCCGAACACGCCGACCAGCATCGTGAACCAGATTGGTCCTGAATTGCCAAAGAACGGGCTCTCCAGGCAGGCGAAGAACAGAGAAAACATCCAGATACGAATAAACAGGCGCGTGACCAGTTTGTTGTTTGTACCTGCCAGGGCCCGATTGGCATATCCGAGAGGAAGAAATACCAGCCAGCTGATGACGAGCAGGAAACCGGGAACACCGGCGTTGACGAACTGTTCCAGATACCCGTTGTGGGAGTTGGCTGCGGTTACGGCCCAGCTGTGGAGCGAATACCCGCTTCGGAAGAGAGCTTCCGTTTGCCAGAAAGATTGAAATCCAAAGCCGGTGACGGGGTTTTGACCGATGACCTGAAGCGTAATGGACCAGATCGCGGTCCGGTCTGTGAAAGTCGGGTCGATGCCCACGGATGCGAGCAACTGCTGAACGGTTTCAGATGCCGCTGCCGAGATCAGAAGAGTGTTAATCAGGACCAGCCCGCCAACAACTATCACCGGGCGAAGCAGCCGGACGTTTTCGAATATCCATACCAGAGCCAGGACCGCCGGCATCATCGCGAAGGACGTCTTGCTGCCTGACTTCCATAGGAAGATCGTTGCAAGCACGACGATCACGCCGCCGATCAGTGCGGATCTCGCTCTGAGAATATAAAGCCCGAAGAACACGGAGAAGACCATGGCTGCGGCCGCGATGTTCTTGTGTCCCATGAGACCGCGCCAGTCACCTGCCAGGTTCTTTTCCAGTGAATCCGTCAGTTGGTGGATTGCAAGGTGAGGAAGGGCAACGATTCCGTAGTATGAAAAACCGATGACGAGACAGAGCCCGATTGCCATCAGGTTGGTGAACTGCTCGCGCGACTTTGGCAGCAGGAGGATGGCACTGCTGCTGCAGCAGACGAGTATTGCAAACACGATGCGGCGGAACGCAGTTGCCGGGTCCCCGGCGAACAGGCTTGCAAAGCAGAACCAGGCGAGCATCACCAGCAGTAAAACACGCGGACACAAGAGGTACCGCCGGTTTGCCTTTCCAAGGATCACCCAAAGCAGGGCGCCAGACATGAGCACCACAACAATCTGGTTCAGGCGGTTGGAACTGCCGCCATATGGTGTTTTCAGGTCAACGGCATTCGGGTTTGGGAACGGATCCAGACCGATCCAGAAATAGAAGAAGACACCGAGAAAGAGCGCCGCCGTCAAAAGCCTGGCTGCAGGTGGACCGGTGACTGGGAAGGCGGTTGGCGCCTGACCGTATGGTGCGGCACTGTACATGCGAGGCGTGTCTGGTCCGTTTGAAATTTCGAATCGGTCTTCAAGCAGAACCCGTTCCGATTAAACATCCGCTAACTTCTCAGATTATTTAATATTCATGCAACGGATATCTATGTTACGACCCGATGCAAAGTGATCTGGCGTGTGCTGGCGACGCTGTTTCCCGACGTGGCACAAAGGATACGTAATCGATGCACAGACGGGACTTTGTGAAAGGTGCGCTGGGCGCGGGCTTGGCGTCTTCCGTGCCGCTGGAACTCGTCCTGCCGATTTCTCAAGCTGCGCAAGCGGCAGCCAGGCAGCGCGTTCCCTACGGAGCTGCGATCCGCACGGACTTTCTCGAAACAGATCCTCACTATGCTGAGGCCGTCCGCAAGTACTGCCAGATCGTTGTCGGCGAAGGCGGACTGAAATGGATCGATCTGCGCCCTTCAAGGTCCAGCTTCGAATTCGATCAGCCCGACCGGCTGATTGCGTTTGCCGACGCCAATGGCATGACCATGCGCGGACATACGCTGATCTGGTACGCGGCCATGCCCGACTGGACGGTGGAAATCGATACGGCGAAGGAGGCAGAGTTCGAGCTGATCCATCACATCGAAGTCGTCGTGGGCCGGTACAGAGGGCGGATCCCGAACTGGGATGTCGTCAACGAGCCAATCTCTGAAGATCCGGACAAGGAAGGTCCGCTAAGGGATTCCATTTGGCTCCAGCAGCTGGGAGAGGACTATATCGAACTCGCGTTCCGAACGGCGGCTGCCACGGATCAAAACACCCAATTGGTGCTGAACGACTTCGACTTCGAAAAAGCGACGCCGGTCAGCCGAAAACGCAGGTCCCTGATGCTCGATCTCTTGAAAAAGTTGAAGGACCGCGATGTCCCCGTTCATGCGCTCGGGCTGCAGGGACACCTCACCGGCGAAGCGGAAATCGACAAGGACGGGCTGTCGCGCTTTGTTGAGGACGCACATGGTCTT
Source organism: Roseibium sp. (assembly GCF_050301095.1). Classification (GTDB taxonomy): domain Bacteria; phylum Pseudomonadota; class Alphaproteobacteria; order Rhizobiales; family Stappiaceae; genus Roseibium. The sequence continues at coordinate 29,398 of NZ_JBNKYW010000072.1, read as the reverse complement.
GGGCTGGATATCCTCGTCACCGAGCTCGACGTCATTGACAACAACCTGCCTGCAAACCAGGGGGTTCGGGACCAGATCGCGGCCATGCGGGTGAACGACTACCTCTCCGCAATCTGCGACGTCGTTGAGCCGAAATCGATTCTGACATGGGGCCTGTCGGACAAATACACCTGGGTGCCGATCTGGTTCAGCCGGCGGGACGGATTGCCGAACCGGCCGCTGCCGTTAGATGAAAATTATCAACCCAAGGCGATGATGCAGGTCTTGCAAGAATTTACCCAAGCAGGTTCCTAGTGCTCCGTCAGGTTTCGTCCTATATGACCGCCAACGTGGTTTCGGCCGTGTTCGGCTTCGCTCTCGTGATGTTCTTCACGCGCGTCCTCACACCGGAGCAATACGGCATCTACGTGGTCGGGATGGGGATTGCCACCCTGTTCTCCTTCCTTCTCTTCTTCTGGATCAAGACGTCTCTTTTGCGCTTCAGTTCCGAAGCAGAAGACTTCGACATGCGAGTCACGGCGCTGGTCGCCTTTGCTGTGATTGTTCTCCTGAGTCCCGTGCTGTTCGAGGTTTTCATCCTGGTAACGGGAGAAAGGTTCGACTACGTCACAGCGGCACTTTGCGTTGCGATCGGGGTTGGATTGTTCGAGTTCCTCCAGGAGCTCTTCCGGGCCCATCAGAAAACCGGGCTCTTTGCGTCCTCGATGATCCTGCGAAGCGCCATTGCCTTCGGCCTTTCCTGCGTTCTCGTTCTCGGTTTTGATCTCGGAGGGGAAGGGCTGTTGCTCGGGGTTGCCGGCGGCTATTTTCTGACGCTTCTGATCTTCATGCCCAAGGCCTGCCAAAGACCGCTGCATGGGTTTGATCCTGCAATCCTGAAGAAGATGCTGCGCTTCGGGCTGCCGATGACCGTCTCGGGCGCGGCTTTCTCGTTGCACGCATTTTTCGACAGAATTCTGGTCGTTTCCATTCTGGGTGAGGCAGCGGCCGGCATCTACGGCGCGTCGGCGGATTTTGTCAGGCAGATCATCCTCATGCTGGGTGTAGCCGTCGGCTCGGCCATCGTCCCGATTGCTATCAGGCTCTACGCTAGCAGTGACAGGGAAGCTACCGACCGGCACATGGCAACGAGCCTCGAACTGCTGATAGCGCTGATCCTTCCGGCGACTGTCGGCATGGCACTGACGGCGGAGCGGCTGGCGGCGTTCGTCCTGGGAGAGGACTTCCGCGATGTGGCCACCCTTCTGATACCTGTCCTGGTATTCGCATGGCTCTTCAGGTCAATCACCTACCAGTACATTCATGTCAGTTTTCAACTGGCGAAAAAACCGTCGCTTATGGGACTTCAGGGCCTCTTCATCCTGGCTGTCAGTGTTAGTTGCATGCTGTTGTTCGTTCCGCGGTTCGGCCTACTCGCCGCCGCTTATTCACTCGCCGTCTCGGAAGTTTGCGGCGTCGTTTTCGGCTTTGTCCTGTCCCGATACGCCTATCCGTTGCCAGTCGTGATCTGGCCTTGCCTGAAGATTTTCCTGGCCACCGCAATCATGGCCGTGCCGACATACCTGTCCCTGAAAATCGAATGCGAAAACAACTTTTTGGCACTGTTGGTTCCGGTTCTGACGGGGGCGACCGTTTATACGCTCGCGGTGCTGGCGTTTGATGTTGCCGGACTGCGCCGTATTGTTGTGAAACGAATGCAGGCTGCCTGAATCAGATCCCGGGAATGACGGCGCCAGGAAAAACATTAGCCACCTTATCGCTGTTGCGCTGGCTACAGACTCCGTTAAGCATCCACCCCTAAAACACTTGGACAACCCGAGAAAGGCAAAGGCAATGCTCCAGTCCGGTGGAGAAAGTGTGAGGGAGGACGCGAGTGAGACGGTGTCGCGCGACGTCTTGGGACTTTCCGCCGCACAACCGGTCTGTTTTGCCAATCTGCCGGGCCTTTTCACCGCCGCCGATGCGGCCGGTACGGCAAGGGGAATCGCGGTTCTGTTTCTCAGCCCGTGGGGACTGGAGGAATTTCTGACGCGGAAATTCTATCGGCACCTTGCAGAGCGATTTTCAGCAATTGGTGTCGCGAGCCTGCGTTTCGACTTTCCGGGCACCGCAAATGCAGTCGACACCCCCGGAAAAGACGACCTCGAGGCCTGGGCAAGAGCGGTTGCCTTGGCCGCCGCGGAGCTCAGGTGCCTGGCGGGCGTATCCAGAATTGTCCTGATCGGGCAAGGTCTGGGGGCTGGTCTTGCCTATCAGCATGCGGCTGCTTCGGAAGATCTGGCCGGTCTGGCACTTCTCGCACCTGTCTTCAGGGGGCGCCTATATTTACGGGAATTGAAGCTCTGGTCCAAATTCGTCGATGATGGACTTGGTCTGAGTTCTGGGGACCGGGACAAAAAGCCGGGCACCATCGCGGGTATTGACATGCCGGACGAACTGGCCGCCGACCTGAAAAACTTCAGTGTCAGCGAGCTTGATTTCCAGCCGTCGGTGCCCGTGTTGCTGGCTCCGAAGCCGGAGGTTCAACTCGATCCTTTCGTCACCGAAAAACTGTCGGCGTCAGGTTGTTCTGTTACCGGCACTGTCTACAAGGATTTCGAGACACTCCTGACAGGTGCGACGCCGCCGGAACTCCCTCTGGCCTTCGCCGACGAACTTGTCCGCTGGCTTCAATCCCTGCCCGAGTGGCAGACACTGGCCCGTGTTCCGGCGCGTGTTCCTCAAGCGTTTGCGCTCACCGGGCCGTCTTTCAGCGAAACGCCGATCCGCTTTGGTGAAAACAACAGGCTGATCGGGACCTTGTGCGAACCGCTGGGGCGGCCGGCAAGCGTTTCGGCCGTCATTCTGTCCACCTCCTATGACTACCAGATCGGCTGGGGGCGGATGAATGTTCAGCTCGCGCGGCGGCTGGCGCAGCAGGGAGTTGCGACCCTTCGGTTCGACGGTGCGGATATCGGCGACAGCCCTCCCGTACCAGGGCGCCGTGTTCAGGTTCTGTACGACGACGCGCAAGTGGTGGATGCCCAGTGGGCACTTGAAGTGCTGAAGATGCGGGGCCTTGCGGACAATGTTGTGATTGTCGGCCGTTGCAGCGGCGCTTATACGGCTTTTCAGGCGGCGCTTCATGATCGCCGCTGGAAAGCTTGCGTGACCATCAATCCCTATGGCTTCCATTGGCGCTTTGTCGGCTTGCCGAGGACACTAAAGGAATACTGGTCCCGATTGAGCGAACCCGCAAAGACCGCGAGACTTCGCGAAGGCCGGATAGAACCGGCTGCGGCGGCGATTAACATCTTCGTCCGCGTCGCCGACAGGGCTGCCTCCGCTCTTGGAAAGGTCTTCCCGCAACTTCCGGGCATCGTCCAGCGAAACCGGAAAGTACATGAGGCCTTCCAGAAGCTTGCAGCTTTTGGCACACGGCTGACGATCGTCTATTCCGAAGGCGATGAGGCGATGGCTTCATTCCTGATCAATTTCGGCGAAAATTCCGAAGGCCTGACTGCCTACCCGAACAGCAAGCTTCATTTCATCCCGAATGCCGATCACAATTTGACGCCCCGTCCGGCCCGGGAGTGTCTTTTCCGCATTATTGAGGACGAAGTGCAGGCCATGTCGCGAGCGGACAGCCGGAAGCTGTAATTGCATCTTGCTGGTCCTGATGACTTCAGAAATCCGAAGCGATCTCAAGATTGATCTTCCTCAGCGCATCTTCAACGCTGGTAGCCAATTCCGTTTCAGCCAACTTCGGACGGTCGACCATGATCACAGGCAGGCCAAGTTGCCGCGCCGCCTCGATCTTGGCATGTGAGCGCCTGCCGCCGCTGTTCTTGGCGACGACGTGGGTGATGCGGTGTTTCCTGAAGAGGGCGATTTCCTCACTTGCCGAAAGGGGCGGGCGACCGAGGACCAGTTGCCAATGACCGGGCAGCGGAAGTTCCGGCGGTTCGATCATCCGGGCAAGAGCGAAAATGTCGGTCCGGTGGGTGAAGCGGTGAAGGTCCTTGCGGCCGATGGCCAGGAAGGCGCGGGCTTGCGCAGGCAGGGCGTCCGCGGCTTCGCCCAGTGAAACAACGGACTGCCAAAGGTCGCCGGATTCGGGTGTCCAGGCGGGGCGCTCCAGCCGGATCAGCGGCAGGTTGAGGGATCTTGCGGCAAACACGGCATTGCCGCTCATTTGCGCGGCAAAGGGATGGGTCGCGTCGACGAGGAGCGTGACTTTCTCATTCACCAGATAATCCGTCAGGCCCGCCACGCCGCCGAAGCCCCCGACGCGGGTCGGAACGCCAAGGTTCGGCAGGTTGTCGACCGCGCCTGCAAAGGAGGCGGTGATCCGGACATCGGGGAAGGTTTCCACCAGCTTCTTTGCCAGAAGCCTGGCTTCCCTGGTGCCCGCCAGCAGAAGAATATGGTCAGCCGGTTCCGTCAAAACCGCATTCCCCCAGAATATTGCCCTTGCGGTCGGTGATCAGCACTTCGACATCGACCGGCGCCGCCCGCAGGATCTGCCGCACGGCTTCCCTGGTGCGCCGGGCGAGCGGGGCGGCGAGGTCTATGCCTTCGGCAAGCGCCCGGTCGAGCACCTCCTTCGCCGTGTTAGCCGAAGCGGCCCCTTCGATCAGGCTTGCGGAAGCGCCGGCCTCGCGCAGCAGTTCCTGCAGAAAGCCGAAGTCGACCGAGCTGCGGGCGGAATGAAGATCGAGCGCGCCCTGGGCCAGTTTGGTGAACTTGGCGAAGCCGCCCGCCAGCGTCAGTTTTTCGACCGGGTGGCTGCGCAGATATTTCAGCAGCCCTCCGGCAAAGTCTCCCATATCGAGGAACGCCGTCTCGTCGAGGCCGTATCGTGTCCGCACCGCGTCTTCCGAGGAAGCACCCGTGGCACCGACCACATGGGTCAGGCCGATGGCGCGGGCAACGTCGATGCCGCGGTGGATCGAGGCGATCCAGGCCGCGCAGGAAAAGGGCCGCACGATGCCGGTGGTACCCAGAACCGAGAGCCCGCCGATGATGCCAAGCCGCGGGTTCATGGTCTTTTGTGCGAGCTCCGCGCCGCCTTCAATCGACACCTCGATCTCCACGTCCCCCGTTACGCCGAAGATGGTGGCGACCTCCTGAATGGCGGCCTGCATCATCTGGCGCGGTACCGGATTGATGGCCGGTTCGCCCGGCGGGATCGGCAGGCCAGGCCGGGTTACCATGCCGACGCCGTCGCCGGCCTTGAAACGGACACCGGATCCTTTCGGCAGGAGACGGAGCGTCGAGGTGATCAGGGCACCATGGGTGACATCCGGATCGTCGCCCGCGTCCTTGGTGATGGTTGCCGAGGCGCTTTCCTCTGACAGGGCGTGGCGGGTCAGGGCAAAGGCGGTCGTTGCCCCCTTTGGCAGGGTGATCTCCACCGGGTCCGGAAAGGTGCCGGTCAGGAGCGCGGCATAAGCGGCCTTCGCCGCCGCGGTCGCGCAGGCGCCCGTCGTCCATCCCCGCCTGAGTTCTTTTGCCTCTTCCTTCGACATATGTCCTCTATAGTGGATAGCCGCCCCATTGCGCATCACCAAAAGAGATGTCGGAATCGGTTTGTTTTGTTTCGTGGAATCGCTTGGCGGTCTTCTTCGGGCCGGGTAAAGAGGAACCATGAACGGTGAAGAACACAACAACAGACTGCCGGACGGCCTGCCGGCTTTCGAACCCGGCTGGGTGTGGCTTGCAGGCGCGGGTCCCGGAGACCCGGGCCTCCTGACGCTGCATGCGCTCAACGGGCTGAGACAGGCGGATGTCGTCGTCTACGACGCGCTGGTCGACCAGAGCATCCTGGACTGGGTGAAACCCGGCGCCATCACCGATTATGCCGGCAAGCGGGGCGGAAAGCCGAGCCCGAAGCAGCGCGACATCACGCTGAAGCTCATCGACTACGCCCGCGAGGGCAAACGTGTCCTGCGGCTCAAGGGCGGCGATCCCTTCGTTTTCGGGCGGGGCGGTGAAGAGGCGCTCGGCCTGGTCGAGGCCGGTATTCCCTTCCGCATCGTGCCGGGTATCACCGCCGGGATCGGCGGGCTCGCCTATGCCGGCATTCCGGCCACTCACAGGGACTGCAACCAGGCGGTCACCTTCCTGACCGGTCACGACCAGACGGGCCTGACGCCGGATGCCATCAACTGGGACGGCATTGCCAAGGGCTCACCGGTGATCGTCATGTACATGGCGATGAAGCATCTTGAGACCATCGCCGTCAAACTGATCGCCGGTGGACGGTCTGTGGACGAGCCTGTGGGTATCGTGTGCAACGCTTCGCTTTCCGGGCAACAGGTTCTGGAGACAACACTGGGCCGCTGTTTCACCGATGCCGCTGAAGCGGGCATCGAACCGCCGGCCATCGTCTGTGTCGGTGAAGTGGTGCGCCTGCGCAAGGGGCTCGACTGGCTCGGCGCGCTGTCCGGCAAGAAGCTGGTTTCCGATCCGCTCGGTGTCAGGGGCGGCCAGCGATCCAGCGATGCCGGATAACCCGGTCATTTCCCCGGCGCGAGGGCTGCTGATCGCGGCGCCTTCCTCCGGTGCCGGCAAGACAACCTTGACGCTTGCTCTTCTCAGGGCCTTGAAGACAGCGGGGCGGGCGGTTGCCTCCGCCAAATCGGGACCGGACTACATCGATCCGAAATTCCACGAAGCTGCCGGCGGCAGTCCCTGCATCAACCTTGACGCCTGGGCGATGACACCTGCAACGCTGACCGCCCTTGCGGGCGGTCAGGCGCAGGGGCAGGACCTTCTGATCGTCGAAGGCGCAATGGGGCTTTTCGACGGGGCTGCGAGCGGCAAGGGCTCGGCTGCGGATCTGGCGGCGCGCCTCGGACTGCCAGTGGTGCTGGTCGTGGACTGTGCGAAGCAAGCGCAATCGGTCGCTGCGCTGTTGCATGGGTTCCGCTCTTTCAGAGATGACGTGACCATCGCCGGTGTGTTGCTCAACCGGGTCGGCAGCGCGCGCCATGAGAAGATGCTGCGCAGCGCGCTGGCGCCGCTCGGTGTCAAGGTTCTGGGCGCCTTGCCCCGTTCCGAAGACCTCGTTCTGCCTGAGCGGCATCTCGGTCTCGTTCAGGCGGAAGAACATGGCGATCTGGAGCGTTTCCTGGAAAACGCTGCAAGCCTTTGCGCCGATCATGTCGATCTGGCGGGGCTGGAGGAGATTGCCTCTGGCATCGCGCCTGCCCGGAACGCGGAAATTTCACTTCCCGCTCCCCTGGGCCAGAAAATCGCCGTTGCCCGGGATGTCGCCTTTGCTTTCACCTATCCGCATCTCATGGACTTCTGGCGGCAGAGCGGCGCGGAGCTGTCGTTCTTCTCTCCCCTTGCCGATGAGGCTCCTTCGTCAGAAGCGGATGCTATCTACCTGCCGGGCGGCTATCCGGAACTCCATGCCGGGCGGCTTGCGGGCGCCGGGCACTTCAGGGCCGGAATGCAGACAGCCGCAAAGGGCGGCAAACTGATCTACGGCGAATGCGGCGGCTACATGACCCTCGGCAGCGGGCTGATCGATGCGGGCGGTGCGCGCCATGAAATGCTCGGGCTGCTGCCTCTGGAGACCTCTTTCCAGAGCCGCAAGCGCCATCTAGGCTACCGGCGGATCAAATCTCCAGTGGGGATACCCTGGCCCGGCCCTTTGACCGCTCACGAATTTCACTATGCTTCCATTGTTTCGGAAGGTGCGGCGGAGCGGCTTTTTGAGGCGGAAGACGCGGAGGGGACAAAGCTTGCGGGCTTGGGTCTGCGCGCCGGCTCGGTCATGGGCTCGTTTGCGCATGTGATCGCAGTCGCCTGATTTCCTTCTGCCTGCGTCTTCACTTCAATCGGTACCGCCCACCGGATTTCTCGAGCCGTTTCTCCCTGACGAGGGCTGCCAGCGCCCGGTAGCAGGCTTCGTGGGTCAGGCCGATGGTGCGGGCAATGTCTTTCCAGGCGTGGTTCGGATCGCACCAGCCGCCCCGATCCCTGGGCAGCATCGACAGGAAAGCGGCGACCCTGTCGTCCGCCCGCTTGATGTTGCGCAGTTCGATCTGGGATCTCAGGTTCCGGATTTCCTGCGAGTAGATCCTGAGAACCGACATGGAAATTTCCGGGTTGTGCAGAGCGTCGATAACGGCCTGCTTGTCATAGGCGGCACAGCGAGCCGCGGTCTCGCCGACAGCATCGCAGTGATACCGGTCGGCGAACAGGGACGCTTCGGCGAGAAGGTCGCCGGGGCCCGCCCTTTGAACCACCAGTTCCTGACCGTTTTCCAGGGTACGGATCATGTTGAGCCGCCCTTCCAGCACATAAAACATGCGCCGAACCCGGTCGCCTGACCGGAAGAGAGGCTGTCGTTTTGCAATCGATAGCGGCGTGGAGGCCAGTCCCGCCTGATCCAGCGCCTGTTTCAAATTGACTGTTTTAAGCATTTTTGTGGAAGTCCCGCCCCATATGATCGCGATCATATGTGATTGCGCGAAAGTCTGCGACACTTTGCGCATTAAGCCCAATCGACCTGTGAGAAGCTGGGCGTGATCACAAGAACAACGACAAGGGTTCCTTAACCCGGCACGGGTCGCGTCCCGGCTTCTCGCGTTTTTTCCATTTACGATGCAGGATTGTTCCAGGACCTGGCGGTTCGGGAAGGCGCGTGCGCTCCCGTCCGCGCCGATCCGCGTCCATGACATGGACGGCAGCGCACCGGAATGCGCAACCCCTTTCGTCTTTGTATCCGGCTGTGCTTATGCCCTGGCTTTCTTCTTGGGCCGCAGGACATGAACATGGTCGGCGTCATAAAGTGCGCTGTCGCGGAAGTCTTCGGCCGGTTTCAAGGCGTGGCCGACGAAGATCAGCGCCGTGCGGGTGATCTTGGAAGCGCGCACCTTTGTGGCGATGGTGGACAGCGTGCCGTGGATGAAGGCCTCGTCCGGCCAGCCGACACGGTAGGCGACGATCACCGGGCAGTCCGGGCCGTAATGCGGGGTGAGCTGGCGCTCGACCTCGCGCAGGTTCCGGATCGACAGGTGAATGGCGAGCGTCGCGCCGCTCTTGCCGAGCGTGTCGAGATCCTCGTTGTTGGGCATCGCCGAGGACTTCATGGCCGTGCGGGTGACGATAATCGTCTGCGCCACTTCCGGAATGGTCAGCTCGGTCTTGAGGGCTGCGGCCGCTGCTGCGAATGCCGGAACGCCGGGCGTGACGTCATAGTCGATCCCGAGCGCATCGAGCCGGCGCATCTGTTCCGCCGTCGCGCCGTAGATCGACGGATCGCCGGAGTGCACCCGGGCGACGTTCTGGCCCTTCTCGTGGGCGGCTTGGATCTCCGCGATGATCTCGTCGAGTGTCAAGGGCGCGGTGTCGATGACACGCGCGCCTTCGGGCGCTGCTTCGACGATCTGTTCCGGCACCAGCGAGCCGGCGTAAAGACAGACCGGGCAGGACTGGATGAGCTTCAGGCCGCGGACGGTGATGAGATCCGGATCGCCCGGTCCGGCGCCGATGAAATGAACGGTCATTGGTTGTCTTCCGAAGTTGAGGCTTCCGCCTGAAAAATATCGTCGTCGGCGCCGTCGTCCGTTGAACTAGCTGCGGAAGGCGCGGCTGCCGGCGGCGTTTTGTCCTGATCCGTTTCGACGATTTTCGGCGCATCGATGCGCTTGGCGTAACCGCGTGGGGTATAGACGAAGGGTTTGCCGTCGCCGCGCATCACGGTTCTGGTGGTCGAGGAGCCGACGAGAACAGTGGTCAGCATGTCGACGTCGTCGACGCTGAGCGCTTCCAGCGTCGTGATCCGCAAGGTTTCTTCCGGGCGGCCGAGATTGACGCCGAGAACGACCGGGGTCGCGCCGGAACGGTGCTCAAGCAGGATTTCCCGTGCTTCGGCCAACTGCGTACGGCGGCGCCTGGAAACCGGGTTGTAGAAAGCAATGACAAAATCACCTTCCGCCGCGGCCTTCAGGCGCTTCTGGATCACTTCCCAGGGGGTGAGCAGGTCGGAGAGGGAAATCGTACAGAAATCATGGCCGAGCGGGGCGCCGATCCGGGCCGAGCAGGCCTGGAGTGCCGAGATGCCCGGCGCATTGGTGACACTGACGCGCTTGGCGGCATCCGATACGCCGCCATAGGCTTCCTCCCGGTGGAGCAGCTCATAGACCAGCGAGCCCATGGCGTAGATGCCGGCATCGCCGGAGGAGATCAGGGCGACGTCCTTGCCCTTGCCGGCTTCCTCCAGCGCAAAGCGCACCCGGTCCTCTTCCGCGCCGAGCGGGAAGTTGTGGTGGGTCTTGCCGGAGATGTGGTCCTTGACGATGTCGAGATAGAGCGAATAGCCGACGACGTCCGACGCCTTGGCCAGGAGCTTCGTTGCCTCCGGCGTGCGCCAGTCGTCCTTGCCCGGGCCGATGCCGATGACGGAAAGGTGGCCACGGGCGCGGCCGACTGCTGAGGCGTCGATGGTCTGCGGCGTGCGGGCAATGGCGCAGGTGGCGTTTTCGGTTTTCTGTTTTTCGACCGTTAGCGTGCCGAAGGATCCCGAAGCGGCAAGCGCGGCGCCTTCGCTGACACCATGGCAACCGACTTCGGCGAAAACCACGTTGGACGGGTTCTTCAGGCGCGGCGTCTCGCGCTGCAGCTCCTCGACGGAAAAGACGCGCAGCGGCACATCGAGGTGCTCCGCCAGCGCGTTGACAGCCGCCTCGTCCGCCTTCAGGTCGATGGTGGCGACACAGGCGACCGCGCCCTTGGCAATGTTGGCGTCAGTGAGGTTCTTCTCGACCAGATCGATCAGCTCTTGCGGATCGCAGCCACGGGCGCAGCCGACACCGACCGCATATTTCAGCGGATGATAGACGAGCTGCGTCGGGCTGCCTTCTGCAGGGTGCTCGGTGGCCACCAGCGCAATGGCGGCGTCCGGCTCCAACTGGAGTTTGGCGTCCATCAGCCAGTCGGCGCTGCCTTCGATGCGGACCGGCGCGCCGGAAAGAAGCTCCGCCATCACCGGCTTGGCGTCCTCCGGGTTGGCAAGTCGCCAGCCCCTGGGCGGGACGTCCAGCGCAATGCCGAGCTTGGTGTCGCCGGCGGTGGTGACGGCGGCATGGCCGCCGAGCGCCTTGGCGATCAGGCGGGCGAGCGCATTGGCGCCGCGATGGCCGCCGAGCAGCGGCACGACGGAGGAACCGTCCTCGGAGACGGCAACTACCGGCGGCTCGGTGCGCTTGTCGTCAAGGATCGGAGCCAGCGCGCGGATCAGGATGCCGCTGGCACAGAAGCCGATGATCGGATGCCCGGCCTTGAAAAGCAGCTGAAGATGCTCAACCGTCTCATTGAACTGCGTGTCCGCCGTCGGCACCCGGCCCGCAAGGCCGTGAATGCGCGCGGTCGAAAAGCGGCGGGCGATGTCCTCGGCGGTGTCGAGACCGGCCTGGTTCAGGACGAATAGGATAGGGGAAGCGTCCACGCTTCTTCTCCCTTGTAGATGAGGATCATGGAAAAATAGGGGGCGGTTTCCGTCTCAAGGTCAATGAGGCGGTGAACCTTCTGCTCCGGCAGGCTGGCGCGTTCCACGTAACCGGCCTTTTCCAGAAGACCCATGCCGGCAAGCAGGGCCTTCAGCCGAGGCAGGTGACGGCCGACCTTCATGATGGCGACGGCCTGGGCCGCCTCGATCTTGCTGCGGATGTCGTCGTCGGAAAGCGGACCCGGGATGACCGTCATGACGTCGTTGCGCGAGGTCAGCGGCCGCCGGAGCTGGGCGGCGCAGGCGGTCAGAGAGGTGACGCCCGGCACGACCTCTATCCGGAACCTGTCCGACAGACGTTCGAAGAGATACATGAAGGAGCCGTAGAAGAAGGGGTCGCCCTCACAGAGGGTCACGACGTCCTGACCGGAGGCCAGCACCTCGGCGATCTCGACCGCTGCCCGGTCGTAGATCTCCTGCGCAGGAAAGCGGTCGACGCGCATCGGCACGATGATGGGGATTTCACGCACGCCGTCCGGCAGGGCGCTTGCCGCAATCGAGCGGGCGAAGCTCTCGCCGGAGTCGGGCGCCGGATAGGCGATTACCTTCGCAGAGGAAATCAGCCGGTGCGCCTTCAGCGTCATCAGCTCCGGATCGCCGGGGCCAAGGCCGATACCATAAAGAATGCCGCTCATGGTTTCGTGAGGCTCCACTGCGTGACCGGCATCAGGGGGCGCCAGCCGGTGAGGCCACCGATGCTGCCGGCCTTGTGAATTGAGAGTTTCTTCAAGCTTCCACCGTGTTTTTGAAAGGCGTCGAGCAGCACGGCCTCGCTTTCCAGCGTGACCGCGTTGGCGACCAGCCGTCCGCCCGGCCGGAGAGCTGCCAAGGCCGTGTCGACCATTCCGGGTGCGGTCAGGCCGCCGCCGATGAAGACCGCGTCCGGTTGGGGCAGGCCTTCAAGACCTGCCGGCGCGTCCGTGTCCCTCAGGTCGAGATGCGGCACGCCGAGAGCGACCGCGTTTTCCGCAGCCATCTGCCGCCGCTCCGCATTGGGTTCCAGGCCGATGGCCTTGGTTCGGTTCGCGGCCCTCAGCCATTCGATGGCGACCGAGCCGCAGCCCGCGCCGATGTCCCAGAGCAGCGCGCCCGGATAGGGTTTGAGTTCGGCCAGCGTTACCGCGCGAATGTCCTGCTTGGTCATCTTGCCGTCGTGCCGGAAGGCATCGTCGGCAAGACCCGGCGTTCTTGCCCGCAAACACAGGCCCGGGTCCGCAATGACTTCCAGCGCGAGCGTATGAAAGTCGGCAACCTCGGCAGACCAGCTTTCGGCGTTGCCTTCGACACGTCTTTCCTTCTCGCCGCCGAGGTGTTCCAGCACGCTCATGCGGCTCCGGCCGTAGCCTTCGTCTGCCAGGAGGTCGGCCACTTGACGCGGGGTGTCGGCGTTGCTGGTGAGCGTGAGAATACGTGCGCCGGGGTAAAGCGAAGCCCTGAGGAGATCGACTGAGCGGCCGTGTACCGACAGGCATTCGGTTTCCTGAAGCGCCCAGCCCATGCGGGAAGCTGCCAGCTGAAAGGCGGAGAGGGCGGGCAGGACCGTCATTTCCAAGGGTGAAAAATGCTTCAGCAGCGAGGATCCGATGCCGAACCACATCGGATCGCCGGTGGCGAGCACCGCGACCTTGTTGCCCTTCAGCGCCGCAAGCTCCGCAAAAACGGAGGAAAACGGGCTCGGCCAGGTGCGTTTTTCCGCGCTGAAGGCCCCGGCCAGCTCCAGATGGCGGGCGCCGCCATAGACGATGTCGGCACGGCTGAGCGCCTCCGCACTGCCCGGTGCCAACACGCCGTCTTCACCGATGCCGACCAGGGTCAACCAGGGGGCGAGGGAATTGGGGGAGGTCATTTGTCCTCCAGCGTGTAGGGCTTGATCACCGGCTTGACCGAAAGATCCCGGGGCTTGCCGTCCCTTGTCGCGGACACGGCACGCGCGCCGCGAGAGCGGTGATGTTTGGTCGGGTCGGCCGCCTCGCCGGAGTTCGTCGAAACGGAGGCGCCCGGCTGGGACAGGAACCCGCGCGATCGCAGAGGCTTGTTGCCTCCGACCGACTTCCGGCCGTCCTTGCCGCTTTTGACCGCCATCTCAGCCTTCCTCCGGCAGACCGGCGGCAAGCGCATTGACCGCGGCGGCCGCCATCGCGGAGCCGCCACGGCGGCCCTTGACGACGAGATAGGGAATGCCGAACGGATTGGCGATCAGCGCCTCCTTCGATTCCGCCGCTCCGACAAAGCCGACCGCAAAGCCGAGCACCAGCGCCGGCCTCGGGCCGCCTGCGGCGACCATCTCCAGAAGATGGAACAGCGCCGTTGGCGCATTGCCGATTGCAACGACGGAACCTTCCAGGCGCTCGCGCCACAGCTCCACGGCGGCAGCGGACCGGGTGGTGCCGAGGCGCTTCGCCAGTTCGGGCACGGACACGTCGTTCAGCGTGCAGATGACGTCGCAGGCCTTCGGCAGTCGGGAACGGATGATGCCGTGGGCCACCATTTCCACGTCGCAGAAGACCTGCGTGGCGTTTTGAAAGGCCTCAAGGGCGGCGTCCGTCACGTCGTCCGACCAGGCAAGGTCCCGCGGCAGATCCGTCATGCCGCAGGCGTGGATCAGGCGCACGGCAACAGGGTGCAGCGCCTCCGGCAGATGCGATAACTCGGCTTCCGCCCGCACGATGGAAAAGGACTGGCGGTAGATCGCCGCCGGATCCTTTTCGTAGGTGTAGGACTTGGGCGCGTCCTGGGGCGCGTCCTGGGGCGCGTCGGTGGTCACGTTTGCCCTCAGCTTTCGCGGTTCAGCGACCTCGGCCCGTGCGGGTGATCCGCATGGGGGTAGGGATGGTGGTGATGGTCGTGCCCGTGATCATGGTTGTGATCATGCCCGTGGTCATGGCTGTGGCCATGATGGTGGTGGTGATCACCGTGGGAATGCGAATGGCCGTGCTCATGATCGTGGTGATGATGATGGCCGCCCGCCTGCACCTGTTTCTCGCAGGCACCCGTGCAGAACTCCTCGCAGAGCTGGCATTCGGCTTCCGCACCGAGGCCTTCCACATGGTGGTGGTGGCTTTCCTGGGCCAGGCCCACTTCCGCCTCGAAGCCGAGCACCTGTTCCCGGTACTTGCACATCTGGCAGTTCATCAGGTTGGCACCCTGCAGGATTTCCTGCACGCGGTCGGCCATCGTGTCGAGAACCTGCGGGTGGTCATTCAGATAGCCGGCCTTCAGGAACTCGATCTCCGGATGTTTTGCGGCAATCTCATCCGTGGTGCCGTAGATCCGCTGCACCAGAACACCGGTGAAGAGGAAATACGGGAAGACGATCACGCGCTTGTAGCCGAGCTTGGCGGCATGCTCGAGGCCCGGGCCGACAAGCGGGAAGGTCACACCGGAATAGCAGGTCTCCGCCCAGCCGAAGCCGAAACCTTCCCACAGCATGCGGGTGATCTTGCAAACGTTGGAGTTTGCGTCCGGATCGGAGGCGCCGCGACCGACCACCATCAGCAGGGTTTCGTGCAGGGGCACGTCGCTCTCCGCCGCGTCGATCGCTTCCTGGATGCGGGCCGCGGCAGCTTTTACCATGCGCGTGTCGACGGCAAGCTCACGCCCGTATGTGATCTTCATCTCCGGGTGCATTGCCTGGTAGGTGTTGAGCACGGAGGGAATGTCGTTCTTGGCGTGACCGGCGGCAAAGAGCATGCCGGGAACGGCCAGCACATGGGTGCAGCCTTGTTCACGCAGGCTGTTCAGCCCGTCATGGATCACCGGATTGGCGAATTCAAGATAGCCGTATTCCACCGGCCAGTCGGGAAAACGCGCGGTCAGGCCTTCGGCCAGTTGTGCAAACTGCTTCACGGCGCCCTTGTTGCGGCTGCCGTGGCCGCAAATCATCAGTCCGAGTTTTTCGCTCATTAAGCTGCTTCTCCGGCCGTCTCTTCGTCATCCGCATGGGCTTCCGGAACGTCGTCGGCTTTTTTCTGTTTCTTGTCTTTCAGGGCGATGATGCCTGCAACGAGAGCCGCACCGGCAAGCGCGGCAACACCCACCCAGTGGGAATGCCCGGCAAGCTCACCCAGATGGCTGCCATGGGCAAAGGCGGATGTCGGCAGTATGGCGGCGGCTAGGCCGGCAAGGATGGTCCGGTGGATCATGTCTCTCCCCCAATGCAGGCGCCGGGCCCAAGGCAGATGCCGGGCCGGCAGGTCGTGTCGTCAGCGTATGGGGAGATGAAAGCAAACACGCGCAAATGCCGGACATTCCGGTCAATTTGCAGATGCCTTGGACAGCTCCGGCCTTGGTCCCCTGTATGGGTCAACCGCATCCGGAATCGCTCTCAGTCCCTCCATGGGACGCCGTCAGGTGGCGGCACCTTAGGGGAGGCGGTCAGGCGGATCAAGCATGAAAGCGACATCGCGTGGCCTGTATGAACACGGTTGGAGAAGGCTGGCCGGGCTTGCGTCGAATGCGCCGGAGCGAGGTCGCGAATTCGATCCCGGTGGACGTTTGCAGGCTTGTCATCGGGGCGCCCGGAAGGTCTAGTAAGGTCATTGCAACGCGAACCGATAGCGGGGCCCCATGCAAAACCATCTCGTCTTCACCGTCATCGCCACGGACCGTCCGGGTCTTGTGGAGCGGATCGCCGACATTATTGCCAGCCTTGAAGGCAACTGGATCGAAAGTTCCATGGCCCGTCTCGGGGGGGAATTCGCCGGCATCGTGCGCGTCGGCATTGCGGCGGAACGCTCCGACGAACTGGTCGAATTGTTGCGCAAGCTGTCGGACGATGGCATCGACATCACGTTGCGGTCCGACAAAACGGGAGAGGAAGCCCCGAAAGGCACGGCGGCCCATCTCGATCTCGTCTCGCAGGATCACCCGGGAATCCTGCGCGACATCACCCATGTTCTGAGCAAGCAGGGCGTCAGCATCGAACATCTGGAAACCTCGGTGGCTGCCGGCTCCATGCACGGGGAAGCCCTCTTCAAGGCCTCCGCAGATCTCCGCCTGCCTGTCGGCCTCGACCCCGCCGACCTGAGCGACGCGCTTCAGGAAACGGCAGGAGACATGATGGCGGATGTCAATCTGGTTGACTGACACTGCCCGGATGCGGGAAGAGACTTGCGGTCCGCGGTGACGGACCGACGGGACTTATTCGCAAAGAGGCGCGTCTTGCTCGATCAGATGGACTTTTCCGGAGAGCTTTGGCTGCACAAGGGCCAGGGCGGCTGGACCTTCATCACCCTGCCGCCGGACTGCGCCGACCAGATCCGCTTTGTCACCGGCAGCTCCAAGGGTAAATCGGGGGGCAAGGCCTGGGGCATGATCAAGGTCCGGGCGCGCATCGGTTCCACGAAATGGGATACCACCATCTGGCCGGACAAGGCCTCCGGCTCCTTCCTGCTGCCGGTCAAGGCGGCGGTGCGCAAGGCCGAGAAGATTGGCGCGGGGGATCGGGTGGATGTTGCACTTTCCGTGTTGGCGGCACAGGGGTTCTAGGCGTAGGGCCTAAAAACAGAAGGTAGGCCCGGATGTCGGCTTCGAGCCCTTCTTTCCCGCCTGGCTGTTGTTGCGGATGACTGTTTTGATCAGCACCTGACGGAAGCTTCAAATAGATCCAATAGCAGAGAGGTGTCAGAAGCGCCTTCCGACTCCTTTTGATAACCTGCTAATGCAATCGGTGACAAATCGGGAAGCGATAAACTCGCCGGAGCGATATGCAGAGGTCGAACGACCGCCGATATGGGCATGACAGTTAGCGCCAGCCCGGCCTGTACGAGTGCTCGAACCCCGATGGGGTGCGGGCTGAGATGCGTGATATGCCCGTGGCGGCCGACTTCGTCCAGCGCGCGCAGCGCATAACGCCTTAAATCACGGCCGTCTGTCAGAAACGCAAGCGGCACGGTTTCGCCGTCCGGCATCTGGAAGTGTTTCGCGCAGACCCAAACAAGGGGCTGTGAATGGACGAACATGCGGCCAGCATGACGCCCTTGGTCCATCATGAATGCGACGTCGATTTCTCCATCGTCCAGACGTTTCAGGAGCGCGTCGCTGCGGTCACATTGAATTTGAATTTGAACGTCCGGCCTGTGCGTCGCGAACGCTGCGAGGACATCGCAGACAACCGACATGGCAAGTGTCACCGTTGTCCCAAGGCGAATTATCCGGCGTGCCCCAGTGGTGCGAACTGTTTCAACGGCTTCTTCCGAGAGAATGAGGAGGCGGCGGGCATACACGAGAAAGGCCTCGCCTTCGGGTGTAAGCCGCATTACCTGACCGCGTCCGCGGGCAAACAGCTGCCGGCCGATGGAAGTTTCCAGTTTTCGTATCTGAGCGCTGACAGCAGATTGCACCGTGTTGCGCTGCTCGGCGACGGTGGTGAAGTTCAAGACCTCGGCGGCCAGCACGAATGTCTTGAGGGCATTAAGATCGAACATAATCTCAATTTGCGATTTTTAGAGAAGAATAAAAGTGTTTCCGTGTTTCATCATCATTCGGTACCAGATCCACAAACGCAAGGAATTGATTATGGATCTGTCACTTTCATTCTATGTCGTCTCAATTATTGCCATCCTGATCACCGGCATCTCAAAAAGCGGTTTTGGCGGCGGGTTGGGGGTCATGGCCGTCCCCATCATGTCCCTCTTTGTTGCCCCTCAGTTCGCGGCCGCAGTCCTGATGCCCGTCCTTCTGGCGATGGACGTTCTAATAGCCTGGCGCTACCGGCATCAGTGGAATCGTCCGATTGTTTTCGCCCTGTTGCCCGGAGCGCTCGTCGGTCTTGGCATTGGCGGTGTCACATTTCAGTACATGCACGCAGATGCGATCAGGTTTGTTGTCGGCTTGCTTGCCCTGTTCTTTGTGATGCAGTTTCTTGCACAGAGACGCCAACTGAGGGTCGCGCGCCAAACACCTGAAATTGTCATCAGTTTCCTGGGGGGCGTTTCAGGTTTTGCGAGCTTTGTCGCCCATGCCGGCGGACCACCAGTAAAGGGATACCTTCTGCGCCAGAAACTCGAGAAGGCGACCTTCGTGGGCACGAATACAATGTACTTTTTCACATTGAATGCGCTAAAGACAATTGCATATGGGTCAGCCGGAACTCTGGCTAAAGAAAGCTTGATGATCAGCCTGTTCATGACACCGTTTCTTTTTGTCGGCGTCTATGCGGGGACGTGGCTGCACCGCCTTGTCGATCAAGGCAGCTTTGTGAAGATCGTTTATGGGTTTCTCGCGATCACGGCAGGAAAATTGCTGATCGATAGCGTCCCGCGCCTATTTTTTTGATAATCCAATGCAGTCGACCACCAAGCGCGTGCATTCGATAGCCGGCACAAGTTCGCCAATCAGCGAAAGCCCGCTCCGTTCGCAAAGCCCGCCTTGAGCGAAGCCGATTTCAAATGATGTAGGCGCTTGGTGCCTGCACGGCTGAGGAGGCTGCTGATGTCCGATCAATCATAGTTCGCCGAAGGCCGAATGAGCGACGCTTAATGGTGCGCCTTGACTTGTCCGGGTCCGGTCAGGAACCTGAAGGTTTTTTGCTGACAAGGCAATGACAGCGGGTCCTTTCTCGCGGATCGTTCGAGAACCTGATCCTAGCGAATGCCCGGGCTGTCAATCCTGGCCAGATACGGACAGACCTCGATAGAACAGCCGCGTGCGGCGACCGGCGTGCCGATCTCGCGTAGAAACTTGAGCCGCATCGCCCGCGCAAAGTCCGGGAAATCCTGCGCGGTAATGACAAATGCACCGGGCCCGCCAATGAGGTGCCGGCGAAAATGGCGCGTAACGTTGGGCGGATCTTCCTCAATGGCCAGTCCGTTTATGACGATGCCTCTGGCGACCAGTCTGTCGCGCGCTTTCTCAAGCAGCGGGACGTCATCTGCGTGACCATTGCCGGAGACATCGATCACCTGACGCACCGCAGGTATGGGGGCTTGTGTGAGCATCTCCCCGGCAAATTCAACGCCTGCATGTATCATCGTGTTGCCGCCGGCGAGACGGCGGGGCATCGCCAAGATTCTTTCGGCCAACGCATCGATGTCGCGTTTCTCACGCAGATGCGTCCACTTCAACGCAACCGCCTGGTGTCTGGCGCTTGCCCATTGCACGATGGCTACATTGATCCCGCCGGGGGCCTGGATGATGGCCGCCTGCACATCAGAATCCCGAAGCGCGGTCGCAATTCCGGTTCGCTGCAACTCGAATTCCTGATCATTGACACTGGCTGAAGCATCCACGGCCAGTACCAGGTTCAAATGCGAATTGTTCTGGGCGGACGTGCGGAGTGCCGTCGTGAAGAGGATAAGTCCCACAAAAAGCAATAAACCTGTCGCAACTCGGCACAAGGCACCCTCCGGCTCAGCAAATCGTTCACGCCGGGCAGATCGAAGACGATGCGTGATGCGCTCCGCCAAATGTTCTTGGGCGGAAATCCGTTGAATTGATCAGGCGAGCAAATCCCGCATTTGGTCTCCTTGCCAGGCGAACCTATCAAAGGAAGCGGCCGCTGTTGTTTCAACGCACAAAACGGTGAATTGCCCGAGCTGTTCGGGAAATGCGTTGTGCCCCTGAAGACCGGGTGAGAGGTGTATCAGGCCGCCAGCGCCCAGTCGCCGGCATCTTCCCGGGCGCCGATCAGGGCGAGGCCGTTTGCGACCGAAGTCAGCTCGTTGCCGCCGGAGATGCGTTCCTCACCGAAGCGTTCGGCGAACTGCCGCCGCACGGCCGGAACGAAAGACGTGCCGCCGGTCATGAACACCCGGTCGATGTGTTTTTCCGCAAGACCCGACTTTTCCAGCGTGGCGTCGAGCGCCTTGTCCATCTTCTTGAGATCCGGCGCGATCCAGCGCTCGAAGTCCTGGCGCGAGACTTCAGCCCGGAAGTCCTTCCCGAGCGGCGCGAAGGTGAGTTCCGCTCCGTCTTCGCAGGACAACCGCGCCTTGGTTTCGGAAACGGATTTATAGAGCGGGTAGCCCTGATCTTCCTCGACAAGGTCGATGAAGAGCTCGATCTTTTCCGGGTCCAGGCAATAGCGCAGCAGCTTCTTCATCTCCTTGAAGTCGTCGGAGGTCTTGAAGATCGACAGCATGTGCCAGCGGGCGAAGTTGGAAAAGAGATTGGGCGGGATCTCCAGCACCTTGCCCATGCTCTTGTAGGACGAGCCCTTGCCGAGCTTCGGCAAGACGACGTTGTCGATGATGCGGTAGTCGAAGGTGTCGCCGGCAATGCCGATGCCGCCACGTCCGAGCGGGGTTGCAGACAGATGCCCGGCGTTTGTCTCGAAGCGCATCAGCGAATAGTCGGTGGTGCCGCCGCCAAGGTCGGCAACCAGAATGGTCGTGTCCTGTTCCAGCGACTGCGCGTAGGAAAAGGCCGCCCCGACCGGCTCCATCACGAAGAGAATGTCCCGGAAACCGAGCTTTTCAAAGGCTGCCCGGTAGCGCGACATGGCAAGTGCCTCGTCCGGACTGTGCCCCGCAAATTCGACCGGACGGCCGACGACAAGACGGACGGAAGCCGGGTCGAAAGCGGAGCCGGCCCGCTCGAAGGCGCATTTGAGAAATGTCGCCATCAGGTCTTCGAACTCGAACCGGGAGCCATAGATGCCGGTGCCCTTGAAGGCGGCGCTGGCGGCGAAGCTTTTCAGGGACTGGATGAAACGCACATCGCCGTAGCTTTCCAGAAACTGCCGGATCGCCCAGGGACCGACTTCCGGATGCGGGCCTCTGGCCGGGCTGCGATCGAGAAAGCTCAGGACGGTCGGCAGGGATGTGAAAGCTTCCGCGCCGTCGGCAAAGGAAACCGGAACCGTGCCGCCCACACCTGTTGCCGAAACCGCGACCGTATTGGACGTTCCGAAATCAAGTCCGATGGTCTCGGTCATGGCAGCGATCCTTCTCACAGCAAAAACGCGGGCGAACCACCAGCAGCAAGGGTGGCGGCAAGGGGCGGTCCCGGCAGGGACGGTGGGTCTGTAACGTGAAGTGGGCCGCGCTGGATAAGGGAAAAGCCTTCAAAAGGCAAGGGGGAGGGGCAGGAGCGGGCCAAATTCTAATTGGTGAATGGCAAGGTGGCGACGCTGATCAGCCCGATGGCGATCAGGCTTATCGCCCAGACCACGTCCAGATTGAACCAGCTTTTCGATATGAAACGCAATCCGAGCCACTCGTGAACGGCAAATGCGGTGGCGCCACCGCTCACAATCATCGCAAGCGCATGCACAACGGACACGGTCAGCGCGGTGCCGAGGTTGGAACCCATCAGCGTTGCGGTGGCCTGATGACCGGCGCCGAGGTCCGCCGTGCTGCACAGGCCGAGATAGATGGGAACCAGCATGAGGCCGGCGCCATGGGCCACGGCCACGGCAAACGACCAGAAGATCAGCTTTGACGGCGGGATTCTGGCGATAAATCGCGGATGCCGCGGCCTGGCAAGCAGGTAAATTCCGGCCGCAATGACCAGCAATCCGGCGCCGAGACGGATCTGCGTTGTCCAGGCGACAAGAAAGGTCAAAACGGCAAACGGCATGAGGATGCCCGCCATGGCCAGGAAATGACCGATGGCGAGCGGCCCGAGGGAAATGAGCAGGTCGCGGCGTCCGTTCCCCATCAATCCGGCTGAAACGGCCAGCGGCCATCCCATGCCGGGGTTGATGCCATGATAGACGCCGCTGGCGATGACGGCAGCCCAAAGACCTGCGGTCGTCCAGTCGGTTTCCAATGTCAGACGGACGGATAGCAGAAGGAATCCGTCGAACAGTCACCGCCTTCCAGCCGGATCTGGTGTGTGCGGTAGCCATCCGGGAATTCGACGAAGAAATCCTTGTCCAGTGCAAAGGAGCCGTCTTCTCCGACATCCGCCTTCACCATCGCGGCGGGGACGCCGTCCGGATAGAACTGGTCGTCCCAGGTGGAATAGAGCGAGTTGGTCCAATAGACCCGTTTGCCGTCACGGCTGATTTCGACCATCTGCGGGCCGCCCTTGTAGACGCCTCCGCCTGGATGAGCGGTCTTGCGCGTAATTCCGCCGATATGGATGGATCCGGCGAGGACCGGGTTCATCGGGTCGGAAACGTCGTACTGGCGCATCTCGCCGGTTCCCCAGCAGGAGACGTAGAGATACCGGTCATCGAGCGACAGGTCGATGTCGGTAATCAGCGGCGGCACCGCCTCAAATCCTGCCAGCAGGGGCGGCAGGTCGTCCTTGGCGGCCGCTTCAGGCGGGATCGTTGCCGTTTTTTTGCAATGAAACTTTCCGCCCTCACGCCACCATGTCCAGATCGACCCTTCCAGATTGGTCGTGTCGACCACAACGCCGACGAAGCCGTACTCCTTCACCGGGTCGTGGGCGGGCCTGACTTCCAGTGCCATCTGGTGGTTTTCGCCAAGGTCGATGGTCTGGACGTTGCGCCGCTCGCGCAGGTTCCAGAAATGAATGCGATGGCCGTATTTGTTTGACAGGAGGTCTTCGGGAACGATGCCGTTTTCAAACTGCGGCGGCAGAGCCCATTCGCTGGAGACCATGTAGTCGCGCGGCAGGTTCCACCAGAAATCGTAATGCTTTTCCTGCGGGCCTCGGTCGATTTCATAGCGGCCGATGATGTCGAAGGTTTCGCAGTCCATGAGGAAGATCCCCGGAGGTCCGTCAGTGCCGTCCGGTCCGCCCCCGCCGAGCGTCGAGACATAGATGCCTTCCGGTCCGCAATGGATGGTGTGCGGCCGGGAGTAACCGGTCTTGGCGAAGACTTCCTCCGGCTCGATGATCTTGTGGATCGAGGCTTTGGTCGGGTCGGGCTTGGTGTCGATGATGTAGATGCGTGACGACCGCATTCCGGGAATGATGAGATAGCGGCGTTCAAGAAAGGCATGGCCCGTGAGGGGCGACAGGGCCGAGGAACAGGCGTTCCAGCCGAAATGGTGAAACTCGTCCCCCTTGTTCGGCATCATCACGGTGTGAACCACCTTGCCGAAACTGGCGGAGCCGGGTTTGACGTCGATGACGGCAAGTCCGTCTGGTTGCGAAAAATCGGCGCTGAGCATCAGTGTGTAGGCAAAGGTCTCGACTGGCGCCTGCATGGCCAGTTTCGCCGAAGCATGGAAAGTCGGATCAGGTCTTACGGTCATGGGTCTTCTCCCAATTGGTACGCCAGCCTGGGTAAGGACCATGTTTGGGGAAGCTTTGATAGAGCTTTGATCGGCAGCGTACGCGGCCATCATATCACGCTTACGCAGTGTAATCTTTCAAGCGTGTTGTCTCGCGTGTGCGCTGGCTGAAAATCAGCGTTTCGAAGTGGTGCCTGGAAGAGAAAATGGCGGACAGAGAGGTTGTGCGAGTAACCTTGAAAGTCAAGCACATACTCTGTCCAACCATGGAAAAGGCGGCGTTGAAAGGATTGAGGAAATCGACGCAGCGTCCAACCGGAGAATGTCGACTGCATTATGGCTTTATCAGCATCGCTCCACGATTTCCGGTCCCGCGGTCCAGGCGCTCCGCAAGCGGTTCCAACTCAGCACCGGTGACGCCATCACGGCCACGAAAGAAGCACACCTTCTAGCGTATCCGAGGGCGTAAAATGGCGATCCTCAAGGAGAATGACGTCCTGTTCGCTCACAAGGCGCTTAATATCATGCAGGGTGTTACTGAAGCGACTAGACGAGTGGCCGGTGCGATCATCGATCATTTCAACAAGCGGACTGGTCAATGTGATCCCGGCATTGAGCGGCTTGTCACCTTGCTCGGTATTAATCGGGCGACGGTCATTCGTGCGACTGAGACGCTTCATGAACTCGATTTGATCGAGAAGTCCAGTCATGGCGGTAAATCGCATCGCGCCAGCTATGTACCGAATTGGGCTCGGTTCCGTGCCATCGTCGAAGATTGGGACGCTCGGATGAAAACGGGAGAGGGGCCTGACACATTGTCCGACGCACCAGAAATCAACGTCGTACGCGTGCGACGTTCAAAGTCACTGGGACGCGACGTTCAAGGTCGCGAGGATGCGACGTTTAACGTCGCACCGCTGCAACCCAAACCCATCGAAGAAACCCATCGAAAGAACCAATCGGGTAAACCCCTCGAAGCCGGGTGGGCAGAAAAGCCGCCGCAAGAGCCGCAACCGCAGAGCCAATTGAAAGCACATCAAGGGCTCTTGAGGGAAGACACGTCGAGGGCGCAGAGTTTCCTTCTCCTGCCCATCAATGGAGGCGATTGCCGCAGCCATAGCAAGGCGGCAAGGTCATCGGCGGAACGACGATGGAACAAGGCCGCAACAAACCTTTGCAAAAGAGACTATGCCGCAATTCTCGATTGGATGACGCCTGACAGGCAGGAGGCAGCCACACAAGCCGAGATGGCAAGAAAGGGCGGCGGACTAGAGTATATCCTTGCCGCGATGCGGACCAGGAAGCGCAGACGTACGGTTGATCAAGGTGATTTGTCCCACCTGCGATCGATTGTTATTGCGTAATGTTCAAATGCGCCGCAAATTCGTAGCCACTCGAACGAGTAAATTTCTTCGCGAGCAGATGAGGCGTTCGGACATGGGCGGGTCCTTCCCGCTAGTTTGTTGAAAGCGGGACAGGCTGCGGCGCGTGTGGTTTGCCTTTGGGTGGTTCCAGCTCAGTTGATGATTTCATTATTGTTGTTTTTTTACCGTCGAGATTGATCGAATGATGACTAAGCTAAGGCTAGTGCGCGCTGGGTCCGGGTAGAGGAGCAACTGCCTTTGTGGCACGAGTGTCGAAGGGGCTTGGCATCAACCGTCATCTGGCTTTCTCAGGATCCTTGATTCTTCCTCGAAATCAGTCACTCCCTTTCCCCGCAGCGAATTCCCGTTTCGAACCCTTTCTGGGAAAAGTCGCCGTCAGCACATTCGCAATAGGTGCATCCCTTCGACACGATTGGTCGGTACGGAATGCGCGATGTGCATCTTGGAGAAAACGCCGAGGAGCTCCCCTCTGGGTCCCACGACTACTTGAGCGATTTGGAGGCCGTTAGAGGTAATAATTGGAGTGCCGTAGGCAATGGTGAGTCCGTAATCGCGGGCAACATTTCGCGCCGCGAAACTGGGTCCATCCAACGGCTCGGCAAGCTAGTCAAGCTTCTCGAAAGACTTGCGCGAACACTCTAAGCTTGACAGCTCGGGCAGAACCACAAGGTCAATTGGTTCCGGCCCCCCCCCCTGCCTGCTGTTCTGAGACAATGGAGGCGGAGCGTCCAAGGTGGCGGTCGCGCGCGAAAGCGTCACGGGTATCTAACCAACGAAGAGCGACGAGGACCGCGTCTGGCGGAATCTGTCCTTTCTGAGGGTGGTGTCTGGATTATGACACTCAATCGTTGCAGCCTTTGAGACCAAAAGGGTCTTGGAAAACAAGCCGGCGCCGTGAAGTGCGTGAATGAACATGGATATCCGATAATGAAGTTTGTGAAGCTGTTGGCCCCATCGATAATCTTGACAGTTTTGCCCTTTGCAATGGCGTCGGCAACTGCTGCCGATACACCACCGAAGACCGCAATCTGTAATTACGTTCCCGCCAATGGGGAAAAGGGAACCACGGTGGTCTTTTATCTTACCGC
The DNA here is from genome assembly GCF_050301095.1 of Roseibium sp. Classification (GTDB taxonomy): domain Bacteria; phylum Pseudomonadota; class Alphaproteobacteria; order Rhizobiales; family Stappiaceae; genus Roseibium. Next base: position 3,327 of record NZ_JBNKYW010000072.1, on the reverse strand, counting down.
CTATGACGCCGACGGCACGGCGTATTATCGCACGTTCTCGGCTCAAACTATTGAAATCACGAGACTTCCAGACGGCTCCATCGGGACGACCTCTCATCCGTGCACGGGAGAAATCGAATTCCAAAATTAACCGCCATGAACAAGTTGAGAGTCACTTTTGCCGGCGCGTTTTGCCTGTCAGTTTTCTGTCAATTCGGCGCACTTGCTCAGGATGCCTGCGACGAGGCCTGCCAAGCGGCGCGCAAGGCGCAGGACCCGCTTGCAGACGTCCGCGCGATCATGACGGACAATACCATTTCGTTCGGCACAGCGGATGAGCAGACAGGCTATGGCTTTCAGATCCAGCCGGTCTATTCCATTCCGACCGAATACGGCTTCAATTTCATCGCCCGCGGCATCCTTCCGGTTGTCGGGGTGCACAATGGCGCGGCCTTTCCGAAGCTCGGACCGGATCAGATCGGCGGCACAGGCTACACCTGGGGCCTGTCTGACATCATGCTTCAGGGCTTCCTCGTGCCGCAGATCGAAAACCTGCCTTTCAAGGTCGGTTTCGGTCCTCAGGTCTCGCTCAGAAGCCGGACGGATGACGTCGTTGGCGGTCCCGGCTGGGGAGCCGGGCTTGGAGGCGTGATCTTCGGCTTTGCCGGCGATCTTTCGTATGGTGCTCTGGTCGCTCATCACTGGGGCGAGGACAACTTCAACCTGACAACGGTTCAGCCCATCGCCATGTACAATCTGGATCTCTTCGGCGGGTCTTATGTCGGTTACAACAATTCCGTCACCTACAACTGGACCGCAAAGGCCGGAGACCGGTGGCAGGTCCCCGTCGGGCTGACGGTCGGCAAGACCTTCGTCTTGGACGGTGGCTACGCGGTTGATGCCAGCCTCGGCGGTTATGCCCTCGCCGCCCGTCCCGAAGGTGGCGCGGATGCGCAGCTGAAATTCGGGCTTTCCGTTTTCTTCCCATAGAGGTGTGGAGTTGGGAAACGCAATCTGGATTGTGAAATGAAACCGATAAGCTTGAGCCTGGCTCTCAGTTTGTGTGCCGTGCCCGCATTGGCCATTGCGCAAACAGCCCCGCCTGCCGGTGACGCGCCCGTCATTCGAAATCCGAACGACGTTCCCAATGTCATCCGGGATGCCAACACGCCGAAGGACAGCCTGGTCAGGGAAACACCTGCAACCGGGTTTCTGGATCGCTGGTTTGCCTTCAAGAACAGTCTTTATGAACAAACCGGCTTCAAATTTTCCGTCGCCTATCATCAGGTGGTTCAGGTCGCATCGAGCGACAATCGCTGGGAGACCGGCTCCGGTGCAGGGGCCGAATTCGATTTCACCTGGGAGGTGTTCGGCCGCAACGGCACCGGCCCCAAAGGTCTGGTCGGCGGCAAGGCCGAGACGCGGTTCAACTTCCTGAACGCGACCGCGGCGCAGTCCGTGGCACCGAAGGCCGGATCGATCTGGACCGGGGCGGCCGGTTACGGCGAACAGGATCTTTCCATTCCGCAGCTCTGGTACGAGCATCACCTTGTCCGTGACCGGGTTCTGTTCCGGGTAGGCAAGATCGCACCCTTCGCGGTGTTCGACTACAACAAGTACAAGAGCCCGCGCACCGGGTTCATCGGCCAGCCGCAGAATGTCAATCCGACGATCCCCTATCCAGCTTCCGCACTCGGCTTCGGGGGCGGGGCGAGGCTCACGAACGGTATCTTTTTTGCCGGCGGCCTGTTCGATGCGAACGGATCCCCGATCAAGGACGGCTTCGACAGCTTCTTCAACCAGCGGGAATTCTTCGCCATCGGCGAAGTCGGCTGGACGCCGGATTTCGTCGAAGGGCTGGAGCCGGGCAAGGATTACACGCCCGGCAACGATGACTACCATCTGACGTTCTGGCATTCGGACGGGCGCAAGGACATCGGACGTCCGGAAGGCTGGGGCTTTACCGGATCGGTTCAGAAAGGCTTCGGTTCGGTCGTGCCGTTCGCGCGTTACGGCTATTCCAGTGGAGGCGCGACATCGCTCAAGCATCTGGTGAGCATTGGAGCCGGCTATGAAGGCCTGTTCGGATATGACGACGATGTCCTCGCCGTCGGTCTGAACTGGGGGGAGCCGTCAAATTCCGCGCTCGATCCGCAATATGGATTTGAAGCTTTCTACCGCATGCAACTTACGCCGCAGATCGCCGTGACGCCGGATGTCCTGGTGATCGTCGACCCCGCGACCGATCCGTCGAGCGATGTGCTTGGCGTGTTTTCAATCAGGGGGCGGATTGCGCTTTGATTTCATTTCGGCTGGCAAACAGGACGAGCTATGCAGTCCAGTTATAAAAGTATGTTTTATTACAGAAAGTTAAGAGGAGTGAGTGGTGTGATTGGTACCGGGTCTCTATTCAAGAAAGTCCTCTTCACAACAGCAGCCATGACGCTGGTGTCAGTGACCACTTCCGCGATCGCACAGGAAGCGGACAAATACGCGACGGCCAAGGAACTCGGCCTGATGGAGGGCTTTCCGCCGCCGCCCGACAAGCAGGTGAACAAGTCCAACGCCCTACAGAACCCGCCGTACAACCGCTGGGCTTATCAACACATGCGGATGTTCTATCCTACGGCGAATGTTCCGGCGGCCGACAAGCCGGTGCCGCTCAGCAAGACGATAGACTGGACGATAGAAGACGGCGTCAAGATCATGGAACCGGGTACGGGCAACACCAAGAGCCTCGCCGATTGGCAGAAGGAGACCTGGACTGACGCCCTCGTCGTGATCCGCGGCGACCAGATCGTTTACGAGAACTATCTCAACGGCATGACCCCGAACCAGCCGCACCAGATGATGTCCGCGACCAAATCCTTCGGCGGGCTTCTCGGGCTGATTGCCGTCGCGAATGGCAAGCTGGAGGAAAGCGACCTCGTCGCGGATTACGTCAGCGAACTCGGTGTGGAAGACGGCGCCTTTGCGAACGCAACCTTCGGCCAGGTTCTCGACATGACCAACTCCATGGATTTCACCGAGGTTTACGACGACCCTAAGTCAGGCATCATGACCTACGTATCCGTGCTTGGCTGGAAGCCGAAACTGGAGGGCGTCGAGTATCCGGACAGCCTTTATGACTACCTGGCGACGCTCAAGACCGACAAGGCTCACAAGGACGGCGAAATCTTCCACTACCAGACGCCCAAGACCGACGTCGTCAACTGGGTGACCAACCGCGCGAACAACGCGTCGTTCCAGGAGGCACTCTACAACGACGTCTGGTCGAAGATCGGCACTGAGGGTGAGACCTATGTGCTGCTCGACAACAATGCCACGCTGGTGGCCGGTGGCGGCCTG
>NZ_JBNKYW010000071.1:0-9604 GCF_050301095.1 Roseibium sp. | reverse complement strand
CTTCCAGAGCGTATCGCCTTTGACGACTGTGTGAAAATTCGCCTCCGGTTCGCTTGAGGCAACGGAAATGTCTTCCTCGACCTTCGCGACACCCAGAACGTTTCCGGCTGCCAGAATCAGCTTTTCCCGCGCTTCCTGAGATGGTGCCGCCCCGGCAATCCTGACGGTGTCGCCTTCGACTTCAACTTTAATGTCGCCGTCCAGCCCCAGATCGGCAACCTCCTTTTCGATGGCCTCCGCGCTTGAATGCGGCGCCTCGTCCTCACCAAAAAGCTTTTTGCCCGCGTCCTTTACAAAATCAAAAAAACCCATGTGTTCATTCCTCATATCGTGTCTCGCAAACCATCTGGTTTACCTCGACGAGTTCAAATTGAATCGGCAAACAATATTGCAACTCACGGTGATTGCAGAAGCTAATTCTCACAGTCTTTCAGGCAGGAGACAGGAACATTTTTTCAAGCCCGACCTCGGTCTTGAGGCACGACTTCGTGACACGCGCATGGCGTCTCGTGCACGAACCGGCCGATCCTGTTCGACCTTGCGACTTCTTTGAAGGAGAGAGAAATTTTGGCTGGGGAACCTGGATTCGAACCAGGACTAACGGAGTCAGAGTCCGCGGGTCTACCGTTAACCTATTCCCCAACAAGGCCGCTTTAAGGGCGCCTATTGTGCTCAGTCGTCTGGATCGCTTCGTGTAGAAGTGTCCGTCGCGATCAAGTGAGCCGCATATACATCTATCACATTCCGGAATGCAAGTGCCGAATTTGACTTTTTTGTGAAATCTCGGCCTCCGCTCAGATGCCTGGGGCCCTGTCTCCCAATTCCTTGCAAGGAGGAGCTTTTCCGGGGACGGTCAACCTGCTAGAGTTTCGGCAACGAAAGACACGGTCACCGGATGCGCCCCTGGAAACGGGCTGGCGCCCGGCGGTCTGAAAGGCAAAAACGTGACTCAGTCAGGTCAGGAACCGCCCGAAACCGGGCGTAGTACCGCTGACGTGTCCGATGCGCAAGAGACTCGTTCGGAGTCGAAAGGATCGAACAGACGCCGCCGAAAGCGGCGTTCTGGTCAAGGGTCGAAAGACGGAAATGCGGCACAGCTTCAGCCTGCCGTTACGTCACAGGTCCCTGGGTCGATTCAAGCTGCAAACGGATACGTCAATAAAACGCCCTCCCAACAGGCGCGGCCCGTTGAGGCGGGCGAATCGTCTTCCGGCACGGCTAAGCGCCGAAAAAAACGGCGGCGTGGACGATCCCTCTCTGCTGTTGCTGCAACCGGCAGCGAAGCGGTGGTTGTCGATACCGGCCAAAAGCCGGACACGCCGTTCCCTTCCGAAAATCCAACCAGTCTCAAAGGCAGGAAAGCGGCACGCAGGCGGGGCCGAAAACGTCGGAAAGCCGCACACGTTGACAACAACGGAACATCTTTTTCCAACGAGGCTGCCGCCGGTGGTCTCGAAACAACAGCGGATCGTCGCGAAACGAATTCAGAGATCCGGCCGGATCACGGGCGAGGCGACAACAAGGTCAATGCCAAACACCACAATGGTCAAGCAGAACTCGTTCCAGGACGACGTCACGCGCGCCAAGGAGAAAAAATCTACGGCGGAAGACGGAATTCGCCTCTTTATGCCGCACTCGACCTTGGAACCAACAATTGCCGCTTGCTGATCGCACGTCCCGAAGAGCGCGGTTTCAGGGTGATCGATGCTTATTCGCGCATTGTCCGGCTGGGTGAGGGGGTAGGTTCCAATCGTCTTCTCAGCGCGGCAGCCATGGACAGGGCAATCGACGCCCTGGCGAACTGTCACCGGAAGCTTGCGGACCGGGGTGTTGCCCGCTCTCGCCTGATTGCGACCGAGGCTTGCCGTGCGGCCGAAAACGGCGCGGATTTCATCGAACGTGTCCAGAAGGAAACCGGTCTTGCGCTTGAAGTCGTCAACCGGGAGACCGAAGCAAGGCTGGCCGTCGCCGGATGCGCCTCTCTGGTCGACCACGACGCAGACGGCGTCATCCTGTTCGATATCGGCGGCGGATCTTCCGAAATCGTATGGCTGGACCTGCGCAACCGTTGCGGTGCGCGTGGCTATGCCTTGACCCGGTTCATCCGTTCCTGGATCTCGTTGCCGGTTGGTGTCGTCAATCTCGCTGAACGCCATGGTGGCGTGCACGTGACGCCGGACATTTTCGAGGCGATGGTCGAGGATGCCTCGGAGCATCTGGCATCATTCAGCCTTGCAAATAGTCTCACCGAGGCCATTTCTTCCGGAAAGGTCCACATGCTCGGCACGTCGGGAACGGTAACGACACTTGCCGGTGTCCACCTCGGACTGAAGAGATACGACCGCCGCCGCGTGGACGGGACCTGGCTCGAAGACAGCGATGTCTCCAGAATGATTGATCAGCTTCGCGATATGCCCTATGAGGCTCGCGTTGAAAATCCCTGCATCGGCGCGGATCGGGCGGACCTTGTGTTGGCCGGCTGTGCGATACTGGAAGCAATCCGCAGGCGTTGGAGTTGTTCCAGGCTGCGCGTAGCGGACCGGGGTTTGAGGGAAGGCATCCTCACCGAACTGATGGCTGCTGACGGCGTCTGGGCGCACCGGAAGTCCGATCGCCGGGATCGTGGCCGCCTAAGGAACAGAAAATGAGCAGCTCGAAGAAACGGGGTTCGGGAGACCGCGGCCTCCACGTGAAGGTGAAAACCGCAGCCGGCCGCCGCGAATCGTCCACCCGCTGGCTGGAGCGCCAGTTGAACGACCCCTATGTGCGGCGTGCCAAGGTCGATGGCTACAGGTCGCGGGCTGCGTACAAGCTCATCGAGATCGACGACAAGCACAAGCTGCTCAAACCCGGTTACAGGGTTGTCGACCTGGGGTGCGCTCCGGGTGGCTGGTGCCAGGTTGCGGTTCAGCGGGTCCAGTCGAGCGTCGAAGCGCCGAAAGTCGTCGGGATCGATTACCTGGACATGGATCATGTTCGCGGCGCGACTTTCCTGAAGAAGGACTTCCTGGATGACGATGCCCCGGCAGCGCTGATGGAGGCACTCGGCGGGCACAAGCCGGATGTTGTCCTCTCGGACATGGCTGCCCCCACGACCGGTCACAAGCAGACGGACCACCTGCGCACGACTCACCTGTTCGAGATCGCGATCGACTTTGCCCGGCGTAATCTTGTGCCCGGCGGTTCGTTCCTGGCCAAGGTGTTCCGTGGTGGAACAGAGAACGAGCTTCTGCGGGACCTGAAGCGGGAATTCAAGACGGTGGCCCATCTGAAACCGCCGGCCAGCCGCAAGGAAAGTCCGGAACTTTACGTGATTGCCAAAGGGTTCCGTGGCAGCGACCTGGACCCGGATTGAGATCGGCGGCACAAGATATCCACCAGGGCGGCGGTCAACGGAGTGCTGATTTGCAACGAAAGAGAAAGCAATGCTCTTTCCTTTCTGTCACCTGCATGTTATTGACCCGCGCCAACTTCTCCGGCACAGCCGAAGCGAATCGAAAGATGCAGGCTTTATAGACAAGCCTGCGTCTCTGCTATCTTTTTAATAGGGGAATTGGCCATGGCAACCTTCTTTGTCCCGTCGACCGGACAACAAGCCCTGACGTTTGACGATGTACTGCTGATTCCCGGACATTCGGAAGTCATGCCGGGTCAGGTGGACCTCAAGACGAGGGTCACCCGGGAACTGGAGTTGAACATTCCGATCCTGTCTTCTGCGATGGATACCGTCACTGAGGGACGTCTGGCGATCGCCATGGCTCAGGCCGGCGGTATCGGTGTCATTCACCGAAACCTGTCTCTCGACCGGCAGGCGGAAGAAGTCCGCATGGTCAAGAAGTTTGAATCCGGCATGGTGGTCAATCCCCTGGTCATCGGGCCGGAGGCGACCCTGCAGGACGCGCTTGACCTGATGAAACATCACGGTATCTCCGGGGTTCCTGTTGTTGAAAACGGCGGCAAGGGCGGTCAGATCACAGGCAAACTTGTCGGCATCCTGACCAACCGTGACGTTCGCTTCGCCTCCAATCCTGATCAGAAAATCCACGAACTCATGACCAGCAACAATCTGGTCACCGTCAGCGAAAACGTCAGCCAGGACGAGGCCAAACGGCTTCTTCACCACAATCGCATCGAAAAGCTTCTGGTGGTTGACGAAAACCGGAGTTGCATCGGCCTGATCACGGTCAAGGATATTGAAAAGGCGCAACTCCATTCCAATGCCTCCAAGGACGCGCAGGGCCGATTGCGGGTGGCCGCGGCGACAAGTGTCGGCGATGAAGGCTTTGCCCGCGCAGAACGCCTTGTCGATGCAGGCGTCGACATGCTGGTGGTCGACACGGCTCACGGCCATTCCCAGAAAGTGCTGGACATGGTCGCCAAAGTGAAGGCGCTTTCCAATTCGGTGCAGGTTCTGGCCGGCAACGTGGCGACCTCCGAGGCCACCAAGGCTTTGATTGATGCCGGTGCCGATGCGGTCAAGGTTGGTATTGGCCCTGGCTCCATTTGCACCACCCGTATCGTTGCCGGTGTCGGCGTCCCTCAGCTTACGGCAATCATGGAAGCGGTTAATGAAGCCGACAAGCAGGGTGTCCCTGTGGTGGCTGACGGAGGCATCAAGTTCTCTGGAGACCTTGCCAAGGCGATTGCCGCCGGCGCCGCATCTGTCATGGTAGGCTCGTTGCTTGCGGGGACCGAAGAAAGCCCGGGCGAAGTTTATCTCCATCAGGGCCGGTCCTATAAGTCCTATCGTGGCATGGGCTCGGTTGGCGCCATGGCGCGCGGGTCGGCTGACCGCTATTTCCAGGCTGAAGTTCGCGACAGCCTGAAACTTGTACCCGAAGGCATCGAGGGCCAGGTTCCCTACAAGGGGCCGCTCAGTAGCGTATTGCACCAGCTCGCCGGCGGTCTGCGCGCGGCCATGGGGTATGTCGGCGGCAAGACCATCAAGGATTTCCAGGAAAAAGCACGCTTCGTGCAGATTTCCGGGGCAGGCTTGCGTGAAAGCCACGCGCATGACGTGACGATTACGCGCGAAAGCCCGAATTATCCTTCCAACGTTTAAGTCAACCATTGCGGTGCGGGTGTCAAACCCACCCGCATCAAGGGTACATCATGAGAGATGGCGGACGCCTCGCGGCGGCAATTGAAGTCTTAACCGAGGTAGAAACCCGTCACAGGCCGGTTCAGGTCTCGCTGCGGGACTGGGGAGCGTCACACCGGTTTGCAGGTTCCGGAGACCGTACGGTCATTGGAAATCTTGTCTTTGACGCGATGCGTAACAGGGCTTCCCTAGCAGCATTGATGCAGGACAGTAGCCCGCGCAGCCTGATTTTGGCGACCTACGCGGTTACCTGGCAGAAGGGCATCGATGCTCTGAGTGAAGTCCTTGCCGGGGACCAGCATGCGCCGGAACCCTTGAACGAAGAAGAAGTCCGGAAGCTGTCCGGTAACGTGCCGACTACGCCCGAATCGTTCGAAGAGGCAGACGTGCCGGAATGGCTCTGGCCTGCCTTTCAGGAAGTCTTCGGAGACTCCGCAGTAGACGAGGGCAGAGCGCTCGCCTTGCGGGCCCCGGTCGACCTTAGAACAAATACACTCAAGTCCGACCGTGAAAAAAATCTGAAACGCCTGGCGCACACCGGTGCGATCGCCACGCCCCTTTCGCCGCTCGGCATTCGCATTGAAGCCAAACCGGGCCTGGGCCGGATGCCGCATGTTCAGGCAGAGGAAGGCTACCGCAAAGGCTGGTTCGAACTGCAGGACGAGGCCAGCCAGCTGGCGGCTCATCTAGCCCAGGCGCAACCCGGCCATCAGGTCCTTGACTATTGTGCGGGAGGAGGCGGCAAGACGCTTGCCTTGGCTGCAGCCATGCAGAACAAGGGACAGCTTTATGCCTATGATGCGGACAGGCTCCGTTTGGCTCCTATTCACGAGCGGCTGCAACGGGCAGGCGTCAGAAATATACAGGTTCGCGATCCGGCGACGTCTTCCCTCGACGATCTGAAGGATCAGATGGACCTGGTGTTCATCGACGCGCCCTGCACGGGAACAGGCGTCTGGAGACGCCGGCCGGATTCCAAATGGCGACTGGCCGAAAAAGCACTGAACGATCGCATTAACGATCAGAAGAATGTCATTGATAACGCAAGTAAATACGTCAAAATTGGCGGACGTCTTGTCTATGTGACCTGTTCATTGCTGCCACAGGAAAACCAGCACCAGACCTCCTGGTTTCTGGAAAGCCACGCAGGCTTCAAGCCCGTATCGGCGCTTGAGATCTGGCAGCAGACTCTGCCGGGAACTGTTGCGCCCAAATACGTTTCAAAGCATGGTGAGTTGCTTTTGACGCCGGCGTCGACCGGAACTGACGGTTTTTTCATCTCGGTCTTCGAACGGACAGCGTAACGGCGCCAATTCGGGCGCCGTGGTTTCAAGACCGGTCTTGCCTCTGCAGCCCGAGAACGTTCGGAACGGGTTCACTGGATTCGGCGGGTACACCGTTGGTGCTTGCCGCCTTCTCACGATCAGGTTCAACCTCGCCGGACAAGTCCGTCTCTCCCGTCTTGGCAGACGGCATATCGGCCGCGGCTGAGGTCTTGCCACGTGAAGTGATATTTCCGCGGTTATCCGGGTCACTCGGGTTGATGGCCGCGGGGACTTCCGCTTGCTTTGCAATTGCCTTTTCGATGAAAGCACGCGTTCCCGCATCAATGCCATTGCCGGAGGAAAGGGCTGTCAGCACTGCGCGCGCCTGAGCTGCGTGTTTCAGTGCGGCAAGTGCCGTGCCGATAGCATTGATCGGGCCCGCTGCCTGCTTGTCGATATCATGTCCGGCCAAGGCGTATCGAAGAGCCTCTCCCTGTTGATCAAGCTTGCGCGACAGCACGCTGAGGCGAACATGCAGCGACACGGAACGAGGTGTGAGCTTCAACGCTTCCAGGGCTGCCTCCTTGGCGTCATTCAGGTCGCCCCGACCGGAGAGCGCATCAGACAGCATCTCAAGCGGCTGCGGATCGGCAGGGACCAGCTGGTTGGCCCGGACTGTAAGCTCGACCACTTCGTCAAACCGCTTGCGGCGCAACAGGGTCTCGGACAGTCCCAACAAGGCAGGCAAATGCGCAGGCGCCGACTTGAGCGCCTTTCGATAGGCTGCAATGGCCGCAGTTGTCTGTCCAACCTGATCCTGTACTTGTGCGAACAGCGTCAGAACGGCCGGTGAACCCGGAAGAAGTTCCAGAAGCTTCCTGGCCGGTTTTTCGGCCATGGCGGCATTGTTCTCCTTGAGAAGGACACTCGCCAGACCATAAAGGGCGTTGCGATTTTCGGGAGCCTGATCCAGCACCTCCGAAAAATTCTGCTTCGCGTTGGCTACATCGTCCAGAAGGAGCTGACAGTTTCCAAGACTGGCCCGCGCACCAAGGTGTTCGGGTTCGGAAAACACGATCCGGCGCAATTGCGACTGCGCCTCTTCCAGGTAACCGGCCTGCAGCAGGGCCGAGGCTGTCCTGTAGGCTATTTCCGTGTCGTTCGGTGAAAGTTCCTGAGCCTTGAGGTAGGAAACAAGCGCCTTGTCCAGGTGACCGGATTCTTCCAGTGCCAGGCCTTCCTCAAACGCTTTTCGGGCCGCTGCTGTCATTCGATCCAGTCTATCCTCAAGCACGGGCCTGTTGCCGGGGATCGGGCAAGGCAGGCCAACATGAATTCATTAACCTAAGTAGGTGGGAAGCGGCGGTCAAAAGCGAATTTCAGCCGTACACAGCTTGTCCGCCGATTTGTTGAAGGGCAGGCAGACCTCCTGCGGAACCATTGCACCGGTGAATGTGGCCAAATTTTTGTGCGGGACCGGATTTGATGCGAATTTCAGGTTCATTTTGGCAGAAAGACCGGTTAGAAGCTGGCCATGACCCAGCATGATCGTCTTCTCATTATCGACTTCGGTTCCCAGGTGACCCAGCTCATCGCCCGGCGCCTTCGCGAGCTGAACGTCTACTGTGAAATCCATCCCTATCAAAACGTTTCGGACGCCTTCCTTGCGGAGTTCAAGCCGAAAGCCGTGATCTTCTCCGGCGGGCCCGATTCCGTCGTCCGGGAAGGATCCCCGAGACCGCCGGAAGCAGTCTATGACCTCGGTGTACCGATCCTCGGAATCTGCTACGGCCAACAGGTGATGATGCAACAGCTTGGTGGTCAGGTGGAAGGCGGCAAGATTTCCGGCGGTGGCGGTACTGCTGAATTCGGACGCGCCTTCGTGACCCCCTCTGGCGACACTCTTGCGATCCTGAAGGATTGGTTCGCGGATGGCCGGGAACAGGTCTGGATGAGCCACGGCGATCATGTCAGCAAGCTCGCGCCCGGATTCGAGGTTTTCGGCACTTCGCCGAATGCACCCTATGCGATCACGGCCGACACAAAGCGCAATTTCTTTGCCGTTCAGTTCCATCCGGAAGTGCACCATACGCCCAACGGCAAGAAGCTTTATGAAAACTTCGTTCGCCTTGCGGGTTTCACCGGCGACTGGACCATGGGCGCCTACAAGGACGATGCGATCGCAAAGATCCGCGAACAGGTCGGCGACAAGAAGGTTATCTGCGGTCTCTCGGGTGGTGTCGACAGCTCGGTCGCGGCGGTGCTTATTCACGAAGCGATTGGCGATCAGCTCACTTGCGTTTTCGTGGACCATGGCCTTCTGCGCCTCAACGAGGCCGAGGAAGTGGTTTCCATGTTCCGGGACCACTACAATATTCCGTTGATCCACGCCGACGAGTCCGACCTTTTCCTGGGAGAACTGGACGGTATTTCCGATCCGGAACTGAAACGGAAGACCATCGGCAGACTGTTCATCGACGTCTTTCAGAAACACGCCAACGAAATTGAAGGCGCCGAATTCCTTGCCCAGGGAACGCTCTATCCGGATGTGATCGAAAGCGTCAGCTTCTCCGGCGGGCCTTCCGTCACCATCAAGTCCCACCACAATGTCGGCGGTCTGCCGGAAAAGATGGGGTTGAAACTGGTCGAACCGCTGCGTGAACTCTTCAAGGACGAGGTGAGGGCACTTGGCCACGAACTCGGCCTTCCCGACAGTTTCATCGGTCGTCACCCGTTCCCCGGGCCCGGCCTTGCAATCCGGTGCCCCGGCGAAATTACAAGGGACAAGCTGGATATCCTGCGCAAGGCGGACGCGGTTTATATCGATCAGATCCGCAAGCACGGACTTTATGATGAGATCTGGCAGGCGTTTGTCGCCATACTGCCGGTACGCACCGTCGGCGTGATGGGTGACGGCCGGACGTATGACTACGCCTGCGCCCTTCGCGCTGTCACCTCGGTGGACGGCATGACGGCGGACTATTATCCCTTCAGCCACGAGTTCCTGGGCGAAACGGCAACCCGCATCATCAACGAGGTGCAGGGCATTAACCGGGTGACCTACGACATCACTTCCAAGCCCCCGGGCACGATCGAGTGGGAATAGGGCTCGATGAAATGGCTGCAGGGTGTTGCTCCCAACCCTTCGCAGCCATTGTTGTTTGGGGCGCCGGATATCAAAAAGGTAAAGCTCTCAATTGACCCGCAATGTTGACCTAAAGTCCGATTGCGCAAACTG
>NZ_JBNKYW010000070.1:0-3186 GCF_050301095.1 Roseibium sp. | reverse complement strand
GTTAAAACCGACACTCCGCCACCGCCCAATCAAAAAGCCAGGCGCGCCCGCATCCCGAAAAGCGAAACCACTTCTTCTTGCGGGTTAAGTGCCGGGTCCTTGACCACCTGAATGCTCGGAGTGACTTGCAGACCCTCCGTCACCTGCAAACGCTGGAAAACCTCCAGCGTGATTTGGTCATCCAATTTGGTTCCAAATGTATTTTTGTTCGGCCGGCTCCAGTTGAGGCCTACGCCCAACAAGTCACGCCCGGGGAGCCTCTGGTAACCGAAACCGACGCTGAGAGCTGCCTGATAGAGACTGCCGCCATCATGGGACCAGCCTCCGCGGACGAAGGGCAGCCATTTGTCATTGATGCCTTTCGTTGCCGAAAAACTGACACCGTAGCCATCCTGTGTGCCTGCTTTGCTCCGCGCATCTATTTGCCAGAAGGTCGCGTGGAAATTGTCGATGAAAAGGCGTTCGGGGCCTGACGTCCAACCGACTTCGACGGATTTAAACGTCTCGAAATCATTGAAGAACGTTCCAAAGCCGCTGCCAATGTCCGTCGCATCCGCATTCGCATCAGCGAGACTCGCCGATGCATAGATGTTGCTCGTCAAAAACCCGCCGACCATTCCCCCGAACGCGCCGTCAGGAAGACCGCCGATCGTACCGGAGCCCGTCTGGAATGCGAGATTGGAAAAGCCGGTCCAGGGGCTCGCGAGCGCATAGACATCCGTATAGTCAGTCACATCAAGAAAGCCGGCATAGGCAACACCGCGTCCTCCGGCAAATTTTTGCTGCCAGTAAAGATGCGTCGTGCGCCACTGCTGATCGCTGAACACCGAACTCACCAGTCCGGCGTAGCCGATTTCCGCGTTAAAGGCTGTCGGTGCCACCTGGCTATAGGCGTGCCGGTTTTCGAACTTGAAGACCAGGCCACCCTTGTTGGGGCCATTGCGGTCGAACAGATCCCACGTCCCGAGAAACCGGAGCGAGCCGCTGCCGGTATTGTACCTGCCCGGGCTGGCGCTTGCGACGTAGCCTAGTGCGTTGTAGTCGATCCCGAAGTCCAGCCCAATCTTTTCTTTGATTTTTTTCTTGGACGCGTCAAAGCGCTCCTGGATGTTTACGTCCAGGAGGTCCTGCTTCTCGTCCGCGTCGCTCGCCAGGACGTTTGGTGTCGCGTCCGGCCCGGACAATGCCTCTGCCGCGTCTTCGGCCTGTGCGATTTGAGGGGCCAGCAGGAACAGCAAGCCAGATAGAAGCGAGCTGACCAGCTTGTAGGGAGGGCGAATAATATTCATGCGACGGGCCTGCTTACAATTTAAACGCATGTTCGGCTGCTGATGCGAGAGATCAGGGTTTCGCAGCCCCAAGCTGTCGGAGCAACCCTACTGACTCGCCGCTTCCCAGACTTCGTCTTGGCGAACGGACTTCGAAAACCTGATGGATCGAGCAGAAGACCGCCAATGAGAGCCCGTCGGGCACGTTTGTCTCGCCGGCGCTGAGTTTGGACCTGACATCCTGAATGTCGATTGCAGTGGAGCGCGCGAACTCAGTGAAGGACACCGGCTTTTTGCTCTGATCTCCCGCCGGGCTCGGCAGTGTGCTCTCTTCGGCTCCAACCACGCTCGGCATGGACACCAGGCAGGCAAAGAGGGCAACCAGGCTCGCTTTGAGGAGCATCCGGTACTGATGGAGGCATGATTCCCGATTAGCATCCATGGTGATCGTATGTTCCAGCATCTGCTCAACCACGCTGTCCGGCAACTGATCGTTCATAGCGCACCTCCCTTCCTCCCGGCTGATCAAGGTCGGTTTCACGCAAGTGTCCGCCCCTCGGCGCGGAGACCAACCCCGCCCAAACGACAGTCCCGAACGCTCCTGCCCCGGACATCAGTCGTCTGCACCAGGCTGGCCCAGTGCACCGGCGTCGACAGTAAAGCCGGCAGCGGTGTGCTTCCGTTCCCAATCCTCGATCGTGATGGGCTTGAAGCGGCCCTCGGACTGTACCGGGAAGCGAATCGATTTGCCTGGCCGGACATCCAACTGGAACTCGTTTTCGCGCACGACAGGGACACCGCTTACGATGACATAAGGAATGCCTGTCGTCGGCAACCCTTGCTCACCGGCCTTGTAGGTCGCGTTGTCCGTCACGCTTTTCGGATCAAAGATCGTGATATCGGCAACCATGCCTTCCTGGAGGCGGCCCCGTTCCTGCATCCCTTCGAGTCCGGTCAAGCCCAGGTGATATGCGGGCCAATACGCCATCTGTGCGATCGTGAACATCAACGGCACGCCATATTCACGCCCCGAGCGCAGTGTCTTGCCGCGTGTGCCGGCCGTGCGCGGATGGCCAACATATTCTTCGGGCGGCAGGTCCCAGGAATCGATCCCCTTGCCGGACCACATGGCGTCAGAGGCCACGATCATATGCGGTGTGCGTAGCCAATAAGGCAGCCAATCATCCCGCTTGGGATTGAAGGCAAAGATCGTACGGCCGGGATCCGCCCTGGAGGTTTCTTCCCACTCTTCCTGGGTCAGGAACTTGTCTTGTA
This sequence comes from Roseibium sp., assembly GCF_050301095.1. Taxonomy (GTDB): domain Bacteria; phylum Pseudomonadota; class Alphaproteobacteria; order Rhizobiales; family Stappiaceae; genus Roseibium. Next base: position 643 of record NZ_JBNKYW010000070.1, on the reverse strand, counting down.
TCGGGTCGTAAATCGTCTCTTCATAAGATCTTCCACCGGCCAGGATCCTGAATTTCTCGGGCGAGAAGAAGTCAGCCGAAATCGCCGTCGAAGCGGCCGAATAGGGATAGTGCTCCGACCAGACGTTGTACCCCTGGGCTCGTGCCTTTTGCAGTTTTTCCTCGTTCTCCCACCAGCCGTATTCGTTGTTGTGATTTAGCGAAAACGGTGCATCGAGAGCCATGGCGTTGGCCAGAAGTTCACTGGTCCCCAGCGGTCCTTCGGGATTGCTGGGGTTGCCGTGGAACCGCACATGCGCCCCCAGCAAGCGGCCGTAGTTCGCAGCAACCTCCTGTGTCTTGAACATCTCGAACGTGGTGACGCCCTCGCTCATGTAACCGATGGTCGATGCGACGCTCAGTGCGCCCTGGCGCAACTCCTCGTCCATGTAACCGAGGATCTGATTGAGCTGGTCGAGATTGCTGCGTGTGACCGACCAGCCCGGCACGCCGTCTTCCTCCACGGCTTTAGCCCGCAGTTCGAAAACGCTGGTAGCATCATGCCATCCGCTGGTGTCGACTTCCGGATCGTGAACCCGCGTCCGTGTCATTTCCTGGCTGACGCCGGTGCCATAGTTCAGCGGCCAGCCGGATTCGTCTTTCGC
>NZ_JBNKYW010000069.1:0-18144 GCF_050301095.1 Roseibium sp. | reverse complement strand
GGAATGATCGCGGCGACGACCGCGGCAAGCGCCTGGATCATGCGCGACGTCGTCAACGAAGTCTTCGTCAACAAGGACGAGGCGATGGTCTACGTGATCGCGGTTACCGTTCTCGTGATCTTCAGCCTGAAAGGCGCTGCGACCTACGGACAGATGGTTGTCCTCTCCCGTGTTGGAAACCAGATCATATCCGACCTCACGCGCCGGATGTTCGATCACATGATCCGGCAGGATCAATCCTATTTCGACAAATACTCTCTTGCGGAAATCGGTGTGCGCGTCGGTCAGGGCGTCGGCGCAACACGTTCAACTCTTGACCTCATTATCGTTTCACTCGGCCGGGATGTTCTGACGCTCATCGGCCTCACGTTCGTGATGATCTTCCAGAACCCGCTTCTGAGCCTCTTCGCTTTGTTCACGATGCCGCCGGCCGTCGTCGGCGTCGCCGTCCTGGTGCGCCGGGTGAAGCAATATGTGAAGCGGCAGGTGGTTTCCAACGCGAGGATTGGCGCCACGCAGCAGGAAACGGTGCTCGGCATTCGCGTCGTGAAGGCCTACGGAATGGAAGATGCAATGCGTAATCGCATGGAAGGCGACGTCCTGGATGTTCAAAGGCAGGCGGACAAGATTGCCTCGCTTACCGCCCGGACATCACCGCTGATGGATACGCTTGGCGGAATTGCGATTTCACTGGTCATCTTCTACGGCGGCTATTCCGTCATCGGCCTCGGACAGGACCCGGGCGCCCTGTTCTCCTTCATCACGGCGCTGCTTCTGGCCTACGACCCGGCTCGCCGGCTGGCACGTTTGAATGTCAATCTCGGCAAGCAAGTTGTCGGCCTGCGCATGATGTATGAACTTGTCGACCGCAAGCCCGATTTGAAGGACGCGGAGGATGCAACGGACCTGGAAGTGGGCGAAGGCAAGGTAGAATTTCGCGATGTCGTATTCTCCTACGGGGAAAGCGCGGCCCTTCACGGTACGAACTTCATTGCCGAGCCGGGCAAGATGACCGCGCTTGTCGGCGCCTCCGGGGCGGGTAAATCGACCGTGTTTGCCCTGATCGAGAGATTTTACGACCCGCAATCCGGTGAGATTGTCATTGACGGTCAAAATCTCCGGGACGTTACCCAGAAATCCTTGCGTGGTCAGATCGCCTATGTAAGCCAGGACGGGTTCGTTTTCGACTTGAGTGTTCGTGAAAACATAAAGCTGGGGCGGCCGGAGGCCACCGAAGACGATATCATCGCGGCGGCGAAGGCAGCGAACGCGCATGACTTCATTGAGAAATTGCCCCAGGGTTACAACACCCGGGCCGGGCAGGGGGGCAACAACCTCTCGGGCGGCCAGCGGCAACGCATCGCCATTGCGCGGGCCATGTTGCGCGACGCGCCGATCCTGCTGCTTGATGAAGCCACCTCGGCGCTCGATGCCGAGTCGGAAGCCAAGATCCAGTCGGCGCTGGAAACTCTTACGAAAGGCAGGACGACCCTTGTGATCGCTCACAGGCTCAGCACGGTCCGGCATGCACATCAGATCCACGTCATGAGTGAGGGCAAGGTCGTGGAGAGCGGCACCCACGACGAATTGTTCGATCACGACGGCATCTACCGCCGTCTCTGCGAGCTCCAGTTTCAGAACCGCAAGGAAGCGGCCGCCTGAAGTAGGCCTCACTTCAAAAAAAGCCCGGGTCAAGTGCCCGGGCTTTTTCATGCTCTGAAACCTGTCCTACTGGTTCGCGGTAATGGCTACCGACAGGATTTGCGGGATCATCTGCGGAGCCAGCATGGCCGTGCCCATGATCTGCGAAACCGGAACCGGCGTGCCGGGAGCCGCGGTGATCTCCAGGGATCCGGGCGTGGTCAGGTAATCCGTCACGGCCTTGGCCACCTGCGCTTCCAGTTCCTTGTTTTGAAGCATTCCAAGCATCATCGGCAGGCTGCCGGTCAGGCCGGACACGAAGACCGGGGTCTCGACGCCTGCCTTCTTGGCTTCCTGGTCCAGGATGCGCCCTGTCAGGGAGGCGTCGTCCAGGCGGATCTTCGCATTTTCGATCGAGACGTTCTGCACCAGCGCCATGGCCTCTTCAGGCTTCTTGGTCTTGTCGTTGAGCTGGGTAACGACGTCACGGGTTACACCGCCGAGTGACAGCGACAGCGACAGGCTCGCAGCATTTTCAGCGTCGATCTTGAGCTCCGGAATAGCGAGCGTTGCGGCGTCCGGATCCCATTTTCCGGACCCCGACACGCTGAAATTCAGGGTTTCATAGCCGAGTTCGGTAAGGGATGTCGCTTCCTTTGCTTCCAGCTGCTTGACGTCGATCTTGGCACCGGTGATCGCAAACTGGCCTGATGTGGGCAGGTCGCCGTCCATACTGTCGATGGAGGAATAGATCTTGTCGACATCGGCAACCTTGCCGTCCTCGTCGCTGATCTGAACGGCATTGATCTCAAGAACCCTGTAGCCCGGATTGACCGGCGAATTGCCGTCCTTGGCCTCATCCGCGGAGGGGAGCAGCAAGTCGCTGACACTGAGGCTTTCAAGGGTCATGCCGCCGTCATCGGCAGTCAGTTTCAGCTTTTCCAGTCCGAGGTTGCCGAGTTTGAGGCGACCGTTGTCCTGAACCACGCCGTCCGTGAGGGCCGTGCTTCCAATCGTGACCTTGACGTTGTCCTTGTCCTCATTGGTGATCAGAAGGTCCTTGATGGTGACCGTATTGCCGGTTTCCTCCACGGACGCATAGCTTTGAACGGTACCGTCCTCGGAATCGAGCAAGGTGAGGAACGCATCGGCGACGGCATTGCCGCTCGGATCGAAGGCAAGGGCCGGACTGGCTTGCACAACGATAAGGCTGACAGCTGTTGCCAGGCCGGCGCCTAGCCGTGGGGCACGGGAAAACATCATTGAAACTCCATTGGAATTATGCCCGCATACTCTGCTTTATGTTTGGGGTCGAAGCAAGGTGCCAACCTGTCCCCGTTCTTCGAAACACGATCAGGAAATCCCGTCAGGCTGCGTCCTTTTCAGGAAAAACCGTCATGGCCCGCTCCACGTCTTCAACGCTCGGCAGGCTGGCTTCGTTGCCGAGATGCTGAATGGCATGGGAGGAAGCGCCACGCGCAAACCGGAAGTGCTGATCCCAACTGCGTTCCGGCCAGCGCAGGCAGGATGCGATATAGGCTCCGTGGAACACGTCGCCGGCCCCATTGGAGTCGACCACTTTTTCCAAAGGTACGTTAAGAGCGGGCAGCACCTTGTCGGGGCCGCCGGCCTCGTACCAGACCATGCCGTGTTCGCCGAGAGTAACCGCGCCAACCGGACAATTCTTCGAGCGCAGGTAGTTCAGCGTTTCTCCGGTCGACTTGCCGAGCTGCTCGCAGAAGCGCTCGGAAACCACGGCGATGTCGATGTGTTCCAGAAGCTCGTCGGTGTTTTCCCGGATCGCGCCGCCGTCTAGCGACGTCGTGATCCCGAGATTCTTGCAGGTGGCCGCATAATGGAGGGCCGCATCCGGCATGTGACCGTCCAGATGAAGCATTTTCATTCCGGCAATCGTCAGCGGAGGGAACGGGTGGAGAAATTCGTTGTCACGGCAACGGACAATCGCGCGTTTTCCGCCCTTGGGCATGATGAAAGACAGGGAGGATTCACGAACTTTGCGGCCGTGAACGGAAATTCCGTAGGCGGCCGCCATGTCCAGGAACATACGGGCCAGCCAGTCGTCAGCGAGTGAGCACAGAAGGTCCGGTTTGCAGCCGAGTTTGGCGCAGCAGAACGCAGCAGTCACCGCATTGCCTCCGAAGCTGATTGCGTAGTCCTGGGCAATCGTCTTCTCGTCTCCCGTCGGCAGGCGGTCGGTCAGAAATGTAACGTCGATATAGGCTTGTCCGATAAACAATGCCTCCATGAGGGTCTCCCTTCAGGCAATGAGCTGCTTTCGGCGCGCACTAAAGCAGTCGGCGCGCGCTGCGGCCTTGATCTGGATGAAAGCTTAAATCCTTCGCGAAGAAAATGGGGCTGTTTTTGTCGCTCCTTTCCGCGTCTTGCTGGTTCCTGCAGCATTCTGGGCCATGCAAGGCGTATCTCCGTCATGAATTTCCGCCGCGAAGGCTGAAATTTGGACAAGAAGCGGCCTGCGGGCGCGCTTGCGGTCCGGGTTCATTCAGTCCTTGTTTACCCAGATAGGCGATTGTCGGGATGAGGTTATTCAACGACGGGCCTGCATTTTGTCCTTCCGGTATATTGGTTTTGCAAAGACGGTGATGATCGCCCTTGTGCTGGCGACAACGCCGCTGTTTGCGATCAATATCATCCTCAACCAATATGCCGAACGGCGCGCCGTCACCGAAATGGAAGCGATGGGCAGTGCCACGATCCACCGGGCCGAGGAAGCCATCAGCACAACCGTGTCCTTGCTGCAACGTCTGGACCGGGACAATGTCCAGACTTGCAGCGCCGAAGACCGGGTCATATTCGAACAGCAGATCGTCGAACACGGAATGATCGACGCTCTCGGTCTGGCAGATGCAGCCGGACAGCGCATGTGCATTATTCCCGACCGTGAACTTGCAGGAAAAACCATCCTGCCGCCGCTCCGCGACGAGGGGCCGCTTGTCGGAATTGGCATGCTCGACCGCAATTACCTTGGTGCCCGTGCCGCCGTGATCAGCTGGGACCTGAAGGATCGCACCAGGCTCTTTGCGGAAGTGACGCCGGCAGTCATCGCAATGGATCCGGGACCTGAGTTTCTCCGGTCATACCGAAGGGCCGAACTCCGTCTTGGCGACAACCTGCTTTGGTACAGCGTTGGCGGTTATAACTCGGAAGAGACGGGGGCGGAGGATACGTTGTCGGTGGAAGTCGCATCCGAGCTTTATCCACTCCGGGCAACCGTCAGTGCACCGATGTCGGCAGCCAAGCAGATGGTTCAGGATCTGAAGGTCGTCGCCGCGGCAGCTTGTGGCGGCGTTGCGCTGCTGTTTGTTGCCATTGGTGTATGGCTTTCCTGGCGTCCGGAGAGCGAGGCGAACGACGAATTCATTGCAGCCATCCGCAATGGCGAATTCATTCCCTACTACCAGCCGGTCATGGATATCGAGACACACCGGCTTCGGGGCTGCGAAGTGCTCATGCGCTGGCGGCGACCGAACGGCATGGTCATTTCTCCTGGGCAATTCATGGCCTATGCCGAAAACAATGGCCACATCTTCGATATGACCCGGCACATCATGCGGGTTTCTGCCGATGAAATCGGGGAACTCTATGGCGAGAACCCGGATCTGAAACTGTCGATCAACCTCTTTGCCGGTCACTTCCTCGACCGCGAGATCGTCACCGACGTCAAGTCCATCTTCGAGAAGTCGTCCATCTCCTTCCAGCAGATCGTCGTGGAGGTCACGGAACGCCATCCGCTGGAGGACATGGAACTCGCACGCAAGATCATAGCGGAGCTGCAGGCACTTGGCGTTCGCGTGGCGCTGGACGATGTCGGCACGGGCCATGGCGGAATGGCCTACCTGCAGAAGCTGGGTGTCGACATCATCAAGATCGACAAGATGTTCATCGATACGATTGGACTGGACGACAGTTCCACGACCATCGTGGATTCCATGGTGGAACTGGCAGACAACCTTGGCATGGGCATTATCGCTGAAGGTGTCGAGCTTGAAGAGCAGATCGACCGGTTGCTCGAACTGGGAGTGACTGCGGCGCAGGGGTACTATTTTGCCCCGCCGATGCCTGCTGACGAATTCATCGAATTCGCAGCACGCGTCGAAGACGAGGCGCGTGACCGGGAGCGCCTGTCTGCGGAAGCCTCCGCGGCCGAAGAGGCTGCCACCAAGGCAGCCTGACCCTTCCTGCCCTTTGCCGGACCTTGATTCCTCGCAGCTGACATGCCGCTTTCACGGTTGGACCGCTGAATGCGGTGCGGTACAGGCTCCAAATCGCTTTGTACTTGTCTATACCGGCTGGACGGTTTAGAAGCGCCAACTGTACTGACTGGACGGTTTGGAGCTTGACTGGACGCATGGCCCGGAATTCCCAGGATTCAAAAAGCGAAATTCTGAATGCGGCACTGGATGTCATCAGGCGATCTGGTGCGCAGGGCCTGACCATTGACGCGGTCGCCGAGGAAAGCGGCTTTTCCAAGGGCGGCGTTCTGTACAATTTTCCGACCAAGGACGCACTGATCACGGGAATGGTCGAATTCCTGGCGCGACAGTTCGAGACGGAAGTGGCTTTTGTTCGTGAACGTCATCTGTCGTCTCCGTGCCCCACACTGTCCGCCATGATCGATGTGACCGAAGGCTGGTTACACGACCGGCGGGACGTGGCGCAGGCCATGCTTGCGACCAAGGCGGACCGTCCGGATCTCAGCGAGCCTTTCATTGGGGTCAAGTCGCGTCTGAAGGCGGCGATAGCAGCCGAAGTGACGGAGGCGGGCAGGGCCTGGGCCATCTGGTCCGCATTGGAGGGGCTGCATTTTTCAGAAGCCCATTGTGTTTCGGTGTTTTCGGAAGAAGAGCGCGCGCAAGTGTTCGCGGACCTCCGTCAGCGCCTCGATGAAGTCAGCAAGTAGGACAAATGACCCTCATGTTTGAAGCAAGCAAGGGCCCACTTCGCCGCTGGGCCGGTTTGGTGTTCGCTGCCCTTGTCCTGGCCGCCTGCCAGGATGAAGCCTCCGATCCGGTTTCCGAGGCAGAAGCAAAACTGCACGCGGCGCCAAGGCCGGCAAAGATTTTCACCGTTACGGATCAGATCGGCCTTGTCGAGCGCCGGTTTGCCGGTCGTGTGGAAGCGGTGCAAACCGTGGACCTGTCCTTTCAGGTTCCCGGAAAACTGGTTCAGCTTCCAGTTCTGGAAAGCCAGCCGGTCAGGAAAGGTGATCTGATCGCCAAACTCGACACGACCGATTATGACCGCGCCGTGCGCGAAGCCACATACCGGCAGGATCAGGCCAAGCGGGAACTGGATCGCCTGGAAACGCTGCGCGAACGTTCGGTCATCTCACAGTCCGCCTATGACGAGCAGAAGAACGTCTATGATCTTGCCGTCGAACAACTGAAGGAGGCCAGGCAGAACCTGGTCTATACCGAGCTGCGCGCGCCTTTCGACGGGATCGTCTCCGTCAGACTGATCGAGAACTTCACCACTGTCGGTGTCGGAACACCGGTCGTCCGTCTGCATGACGTCTCCGAAGTGCAGGTCGACATCAATGTCGCCGAAGCCCTGTTCGGCCGCGTCACCGAATCCGAGGTGGCGTCCATCGATGCGAGATTTCCCGCTTACGGGGACAAGCTGTTTCCGCTGAAATACCGGGAACACTCCACTCAGGTGGATGAGGTTGCCCAGACCTACCGGGTCACGCTTTCCATGCCGCGGGAGGGGGCGGAGCAGCTGTTTCCCGGTATGACGGCCTCCGTTGTTGTCAAGCTGCTGCCGGAAGGACTTGAACTTGGCGAGGAGTTCCTGGTGCCTTCGGGTGCGGTGGCTGTCGATGGAGACGGAAAGTCCTTCGTATGGGCATTTGATGCTGGCTCCGGCGCGGTCGGCAAGCAACCTGTCGAGATCGGAACAGTGATGGGGGACTACATCCCCGTCAAATCCGGCCTCAAGGCCGGTGACGAAATCGTATCCGCGGGCGTTGCCTATCTCAGCAACGGCCAGATCGTACGTCGTCTGAACTGATCCCGCACGGACGAGACAAGGATCCAGACCCGTGGATATTGCACGTTATTCCATCGAAAAACCGGTCAACACCTGGATGATCGTCCTGATGGCGCTGCTCGGCGGCCTCTGGGGGCTTACGACGGTCGGACGCCTGGAAGATCCGGCTTTCACCATCAAACAGGCACAGGTTATCACCTCCTATTCAGGGGCGACCGCGGCGGAAGTGGAGAACGAGGTTACCGAAGTCCTCGAAACCGCCATTCAGCAGATGCCCCAGCTGGATCTGATCACCTCCGTGTCGGAACCCGGCCTGTCGCGCATCAGCGTGGAGATCAAGCCGACCTATGACGGCACGGAGTTGCCGCAGGTCTGGGACGAGTTGCGACGAAAGGTTACCGACGAGGAACGCAATCTGCCCGCCGGAGCGGGTACACCGCTCGTCTACGACGATTTCGGCGACGTCTACGGTCTCTTCTATGCCTTCACCGCCGACGGTTACACCAACCGGGACATACGCGAGACCGTAAAGCGCATCCGGCGGGAGCTGCTGACGGTGGAGGGCGTCGGCAAGGTCGAGGTTGCCGGTGAGCCTGAGGATGTCATCTACCTCAACATCGATCAGGACAAGATGGCAGGTCTCGGTCTGTCCATGTCCGACATCATCGGTGTGCTGGATGCGGAAAACCGGATCCAGACCAATGGTTCCGGTGTCTCGGGGCAAAAGCGCATCCGGCTGATGACTGCTTCTGCCTTTGAGGACTTCCGGGGCATACAGGATCTTGTTATCGGTCGACCCGGCTCGACCGCCATGATCCGCCTGTCCGATATCGCGACGCTTGAACTGGGCGAACCGGTGCGCCCGGGCCGGTTGATACGGCACGGCGGTCATGAAGCGGTGACGATCGGGGTTGCGCAGATCGAGGGAACGAACATCGTCGAGGTCGGTGAGCGTGTGATCCGGAAACTGGCTGCCATCGAAGCCCGCATTCCGGTCGGCATGCAGATCCATCCGATCTACGAGCAGAACGTCGTCGTGGACGAGTCCGTCAATGGCTTCATCCTGAACCTGGCCGCTTCCGTCGTCATCGTGATCGGCGTGCTGGCCCTTTTCATGGGCTGGCGTGCAGCCGTCGTCGTCGGGACGGTGCTGCTTCTGACCGTTATGGCGACAGTGCTCTTCATGCGTATTTTTGCAATCGAGATGGAGCGGATCTCCCTTGGGGCGTTGATCATTGCGATGGGCATGCTGGTCGACAATGCCATCGTCGTGGCCGAAGGCATGATGATCAACATGCAGCGCGGTCAGAAGGCCATCGAAGCAGCCAGCCGGGTGGTCGCGCAGACCATGTGGCCGTTGCTCGGTGCAACGGTCATCGGCATCATGGCTTTCTCGGGCATCGGGTTGTCGCCTGACGCGACCGGTGAGTTCCTGTTCTCGCTTTTTGCGGTGATAGGTATCTCACTGCTGTTGTCCTGGGTGTTCGCCGTCACGGTCACACCGCTGTTCGGCAAGTATTTCTTCCGGTCGGCAACGGGAGACCTAGAGGGGCACGATCCCTACAAGGGGCTTCTTTACACGATCTACCGGAAAATACTGATCGGATCGCTGCACGCGCGTTTGCTGACCATTGCAGGCCTTGTGGGCATCACCGTTGTCTGTGTGATGGCTTTCGGAAATGTGAAACAGGCCTTCTTCCCGGACAGTAACACACCGATTTTCTATATCCATTACTGGGCTCCGCAGGGCACCGACATCCGGGCCACGGAAGCGGACCTGAAGGAAATGGAAAAACATGTGCTTGCCGATGAACGTGTGGAAACCGTCACCACCTTTGCCGGTGGCGGGGCGACGCGTTTCATGCTGACCTATGCGCCGGAAGACGCCAATCCGGCTTACGGGCACATGATCATCCGCGCACGCAGCCGGGACGACATAGACATGCTGGCGCTCGATCTTCGCAAGACGTTTGCCGACAGGTTTCCCTCCGCCCAGATCATCACCAAACGTCTTGTCTTCGGACCCGGCGGCGGGGCAAAGATCGAAGCACGGTTCTCCGGACCGGAAGCCGATGTCCTGAAACGTCTGGCGGATGAAGCCGAGGCGGTTTTCTCACTGCCTGAAAACAGGCTGGCCGACGTCAACACCAACTGGCGGCAGCGGGAACTTGTTGTCCGGCCGGTGTTTGATGAAGACCGGGCGCGGATTTCCGGCGTTACCCGTGAGGAGCTTTCGCTGTCACTCCAGTTCGCGACCGAAGGCGTGCGTGTCGGTGCCTACAGGGACGTCGACGAGAGCATTCCGATCGTGGCCCGCAGGGCCGGGCAGGAGGGTATCTCCGTCAACGAAAGCGTGGCGGATTCCCTTGTTTGGAGTGCCAACCAGCGCCGTTACATTCCGGTGGATCAGGTGGTGCGTGAATTCCATATGGAGCCGCAGGATACCTTGATCCATCGGCGCGACCGGGTACGCACGCTGACCGTCAAGGCTGAGACGACGGCGGGGGAAACGGCATCCGCCGCCCTGGCAAGGGTGCGACCCCAGATCGAGGCCATGGATTTGCCGGCGGGCTATGCACTCGAGTGGGGCGGCGAATATGAGAGCACCAACGATGCCCAGGCATCGCTCGGCGCACAGTTGCCGCTCGGCTTCCTGGTGATGCTGATCATCTCGATCCTGCTGTTCGGCGCGGTCCGCCAGCCGCTGATCATCTGGCTGATGGTGCCGATGTCGATCAATGGCGTGGCAATTGCCCTGCTGGCAACGGATACCCCTTTCGGCTTCATGTCGCTGCTCGGGTTCCTGTCCCTGTCGGGCATGCTGATCAAGAATGCCATCGTGCTTCTGGAAGAGATCGATCTTCTGATCCGCGAGGGCCGGGAGAAATACGAAGCGATCGTCGAAGCATGCGTGTCGCGCATGCGGCCCGTCATGCTGGCGGCGATCACCACGATCCTCGGCATGGCGCCATTGTTGTCGGATGCCTTTTTCCGGGGCATGGCGGTCACCATCATGGGTGGTCTGGCCTTTGCCACGATCCTCACCCTGATCGCCGCTCCCGTGCTCTATGCCCTTTTCTTCAGAGTGCGGCCGCCGAAGAAAGACCATGCGGGAACGGAGCCTGCGGCGACAGCAGACACGTCACCGGTTCCCGCGCAATGAGGCATCACCTTCAGATGTGAAGTCAGGAGGCGGCCATCGGCCGCCTCGTTTTTTCTACGGCTTGCTGAACGATATTCAAAAGTAAATTCAGAGCTTTGCGATTGAAAGCGGAATCATTTTCCGAAGCCCTTGGCGTTCTCAGGCCCGCTTGAGTTTCATGTGCCGGTTGACGTCCTTGTAGAGCAGGTAACGGAACTTTCCCGGACCACCCGCGTAACAGGCCTGCGGGCAAAAGGCTCTGAGCCACATGTAGTCGCCGGCCTCCACTTCCACCCAGTCCTGATTGAGCCGGTAAACAGCCTTGCCCTCCAGCACATAAAGCCCGTGTTCCATGACATGGGTTTCGGCGAAGGGAATGACGGCGCCCGGTTCGAACGTGACGATGGTGACATGCATGTCATGACGCAGGTCTTCCGGATCGACAAAGCGTGTTGTAGCCCATTTGCCATCCGTTCCGGGCATGGGGGTAGGGGCAATGTCTTTTTCGTTGGTGACGAAGGCAGAGGGGTGTTCCAGGCCCTCCGCGGCCTCGTAAGCCTTGCGGATCCAGTGAAAACGCACCGGCCCGCTGCTTTCGTTTTTCAAGGTCCAGTGGCAGCCGGCGGGCAGATAGGCATACCCGCCTTCCTCCATCAGGTGCAGATCGCCTTCGATTACGACCGTCATGCTGCCTTCGACCACAAACAGGACAGCTTCCGCCTCCTCGTCCGGCTCCGGCTTCTGGCTGCCGCCGCCGGGCTGAACTTCCATGATGTACTGGGAGAAGGTTTCAGCAAAACCGGAAAGGGGGCGAGAGAGAACCCACAGCCGCGTCTTGTCCCAGAAGGGCAGGAAACTGGTGACGATGTCGCGCATCGTGCCTTTCGGGATGACCGCATAGGCTTCTGTAAAGACTGCACGATCGCTCAGCAGCTGGGTTTGCGGCGGATGTCCGCCACTGGGGGCGAAATAGGATGAGGAGGTCATGGGGCGTTCCCGGAGCTTTTGTTTCCACCATTGTGAAAAAGCCGGTCTGGCAAGGCAATGGAAAAAGGCTTCGGAAAAGGAAAACCCGCCCGCGAGGCCTGTGCGGGCGGGTTCGGTCCAGCTTGGGCCATACATAATCCGGACGACAGATTTCCGGAGAGCGCTTAGCTACGTGTGGCCATTTCCCGCTGGACGGCGGTCTTTGCGGATCTGACATTGTCGAGCACCGTGGGGCTGGCGGTGCCCGTTGCCTGTTTGTCTGCGAGATAAGACGCCATTCGGGCATCAAGATCCTGCAAGCGCGCCTGCCGGGTCATGACCGGTTGCAAGGCAGGCGGGACAAATAGCGGCCAAAGGGGAAGCATGAGCGTAGTCCTTTCCTTAGTCTGGCAAACGGGTCAGCAAACCGGCCGTCTTCTGGAAAGTCCGTCTTCAATCCGCTGGATCTCGTCCCGCAGCCGCAGCTTGAACTTCTTCAGCGAGCGAATGTGCACCGTGTCCGGAAAGGAATGCATTTCTTCGCGACGGATCAGGCTGTCCAGTGTGCTGTGTTGATTGCGCAGGGATTTCAAACGGTTATACATCACCTATCTCCTCGTTTTCGTCTGCGTTTCCGCTGACAATCGAAATATGGTGGTCAACTCGAAATAGATGAAATACATTGTTTGAATTATTATGATAGAGAAAATCTATCGTTTGAGTGTTCCCAATGCGCTATCGGCCTTCACCACGCCAACTCGAGTATTTCATTGCGCTGGCCGAAACGCTTCATTTCGGCCGGGCTTCGGAAAAATGTCATGTGTCGCAACCGACTTTATCCTCTCAATTCAAGCTTTTGGAGGATCAACTGGGAGCCACACTGCTGGAGCGGGGCAGTGGCGGCATCAGCCTGTCGGCTGCCGGTGAACGCCTTCTGCCGCTTGCCCGGCAGGCATTGGAGAACCTCGACGAAATTGTGACCGTTGCCCAGGCGGGCCGGTCCAATCTCGGTGGATTGATCAGGCTGGGTGTCTCGCCCACCTTCGGCCCGTACTTCATGCCGTTCCTTTTGCCGATCCTCAAACGCGCGTTCCCCGCACTCGAGCTATACATTCGCGAAGATCGTCCCAACCTGCTTGAGGGGGGCCTTGCCGCCGGGACGCTCGATTGCATCGTGACCCCGGATATCGTGCCGGCAGTTGACCGGGTGGCGCGGGAGCTCTGTACGGAAAGCGTTTCGCTGGCGGTGCCCAGGGGGCACCCGCTCGCAGGATTGAAGTCGATCCCGGTAGAAATGTTGCGCGGTGAAAAGCTTCTGGCCCTTGGACAGGGCTTCCGGCTTCACAATGATGTTCAGGCGCTGGCCCGCGCTGCCGGGGCGGAGTTCCGTCAGGACTACGAAGGAACGAGCCTGGACGCCATGCGCCAGATGGCTTCCATCGGCATGGGCCTTGCGCTGTTCCCCGCAGCCTATATCGCCAGCGAGTTCGGCAAGGAACCGGACCTGCTGCTGAAAAAGGTGGAGGGCATTGCCATGCAGCGGACCATGTTTCTCGTCTGGCGCAGGGGCAGTTCCAGAAGCAGTCATTACGAAGAGCTGCTGTCGCTTGCCCTGCAGGCCGTCGACGCCATGCAGGTGGAAGGGATCGACGTGGTGAAGTGACTTCAGCAGAACCGCGATTCCACTGCGGGACCAGACGGGTCAGGAGAAGGTCCGTAAACCGGCAGGCGTGAATTCGTGCGCATTCATGCTGATATTGCAGGAACTTAAAAAACGTGCCAGCCTCTTTGGAAAAGGCCGAGGAGAAGTGTCATGCCCGAGATTTCCAGCGATACGGATTTCCAGACCGTCATCACGACTTTCGAAATGACACCTGGAACCTGCTACGACCTTCTGGAGGAACTGAAAGACGCCTACCACAACTTCATCCAGCATCAGCCTGGATTTATCGGAGCCGGGCTGCATGTGAACGATGCCCAGACCCGGATTGCGAATTATTCGCAGTGGCGCCGTCGGGAGGACTTCCTGGCGATGCTGCGAACGCCGGAGATGCGCGAACGCAATCGCCGTATTGGTGCGCTCTGCAAGCATTTCGAGCCGGTCATGTATGACGTTGCCGATACGTTCGGTTGAGCGGTCGGCAAAAAGCACTGCGGCTGCAGCCGCCGGTCTCGAGGCGGCTGCGGTTCTCTGGAATTGTCTCTTCATACGCTGCATTGCGATTTACGAAGGATCCTGACGCCGGCAGGCGTTTTTTGCCATGACGTATCAGATCACCGATTGCCGGGGGCTTTTTCCGGAGCAGCTTTGTGCCGCGACCAACGCCGCCTTTTCAGACTATGTCGTCCCCACGAAAATGAGTGAGGACGGGTTTCGAGAATTTCAGCGTCAGCGCGGTTTCTCTCCCGCTCACTCCTTTGTTGCCTGGAGCGGCAAGAAAATTGCGGCTTTCTGGTATTCCAGTCCGCCGAACCCGGCTTATGGCAACAGGGCCTATACCCTTTCGGTCGGAACCGATCCGGCACACCGCCGCAAGGGGTTGTCGCGGCAATTGCTTCAGTCGGTCATCAAGGCTCAAACCGCAAGCAAGGCCAGTGGTCTTCAACTGGAGGTCATCACGAACAATTCCAGGGCGGTCGAGGCCTACAGGTCTT
This sequence comes from Roseibium sp., assembly GCF_050301095.1. Classification (GTDB taxonomy): domain Bacteria; phylum Pseudomonadota; class Alphaproteobacteria; order Rhizobiales; family Stappiaceae; genus Roseibium. The sequence continues at coordinate 3,713 of NZ_JBNKYW010000069.1, read as the reverse complement.
TCGGGTTTTGCGAGAAGCGCACCTTGCGGGTCTGCAAACTTCCCAAGAGCGCATTGGAGGTGCCGATGCCGGAAGGCTGGTCGGTCGCACCGCTGGCGCTCGATGCGGTGCCGGGAGACACAACAAGTTATTTCGATGTCTTGCCAACGCCGCAAAACAGCCTCGGGGCGCTGACGGCCCTCGCGGACCAAATCTCTGTGCTGGGATTGCGCCGGAACGGTGAACTGATCGGCTGGGGAGCGGTTTACAAGGACGGCGCGGTCGCCCAGATCGCTGTTCACAAGGGCCATCGCAGGCAGGGGGGCGGAACGGCATTGCTGCGCGCACTGGGAGCATCCGTGAAGGTGGACCATCTGGTCTTCGTGAACGTTGACGAAGTGGCGCGCGGGTTGAATGCCTTTCTTGACCGTTTCGCAGCGGAGACGCTGCTTCAGCAATATGAGATGCAGCTGATCCTCTAGGTCGTGGACAATACAATGGGTCCGTAAGCTAGGTGTCTTTCTTGAAGGGCGCGTGTTCCGCCAGGGCCTCGTTCTCGCGTTCCACGGCAACCCGCTCGTGTTCCAGGAAATCGGCAACCGCCTCGTGAAGTCCTTCGTGGGCGATCCAGTGAGCGGAATAGGTCGTGGTGGGCAGATAGCCCCGGGCGAGCTTGTGTGCGCCTTGTGCTCCGGCCTCCACCCGTTTCAGGCCGCGTTCAATGGCAAAGTCGATGGCCTGATAGTAACAGAGTTCGAAATGCAGGAACGGGTGGTGTTCCGTGCAGCCCCAGTGCCGTCCGAAGAGGGTGTCTGACCCGATGAAGTTGAGCGCGCCTGCAATGTAGCGCCCGTGGCGTTTGGCCAGAACCAGCAGCGTGCGCTCTGCAAGCCGCTCGTTGATCAGGGAAAAGAACGTACGGTTGAGATAGGGCCGGCCCCATTTGCGCCCGCCCGTGTCCATGTAGAATTCATAGAACGCGTCCCAATGGGCTTCGGTAAGGTCCGAACCGGTAACCCATTCCACCTCGATCCCGTCTGCGCTCAGGGCCTCCCTGCGTTCTTTCCGGATGGCCTTGCGCTTGCGGGAGGCAAGGTCCGAAAGAAATGCGTCGAAACTCTCGTAACCCTGGTTTTCCCAGTGGAACTGCTGATCGGTCCTTCTCAGGTATCCGAGGTCGCCGAGGAAGTCCCATTCCGGCCTGGTCAGAAACGTCGCGTGGACGGACGAGGCGCCTGTGCGCTGGCAGACCTGGACGAGACCAGCGGCCAGCGCCTGGATGCCCGCCTGCCGGTTGATGCCGGGGCCGGTGAGAAACCGGCGCCCGGTGGCCGGTGTGAAGGGCACCGAGATCTGCAGTTTCGGGTAATATTCACCGCCTGCCCGGTAGAAGGCATCCGCCCAGCCGTGGTCGAAGACATATTCGCCTTGCGAATGGCTCTTCAGATAGGCCGGAACGGCGCCAAGAACGGCGCCCGTGTCGTCCTGCAGGAGCATGTGGCGGGGCAACCAACCGGTGGCGTTCCCCACACATCCCGAAGCTTCAAGCGACTCGAGAAAATCATGGGAAAGGAAGGGGTTAAAAGAAGTTTCCTCAGAAAGAAGGTCAACTTCATCGCCGAGCACTGCCGCGAGGTCGCTGACGCGGGCGCATTGTTCGTCCCGGGACAGCTTGCCCCGGCCTGTCAGAAGCCAACCCGGGTTGGCCACACCGTCCCATGCGTCCCTGGAGACCTCCTTCAGGGAGGAAAGGATCCGCAGGGACACGGTTTGTCCTTCTCCGGATGGTGCCGGAGTGTCACCGTTCGGGGTGGGGGAAGATGTCATGCGCTAGTGAGAACCATGATTCAACATCATGTTCGAAATGTAGCGTTCCCGGGTTGCCATGCAAGTGCCGACGGACAATCCGGCATCAATTCTCTTAAACGGTTGTCTTGTCCGGGTCGAACCCTTCGAAAACGATCTGGTCCGCGTAGCGCGCCGCCTTTTCCAGCTGTTCGGTGTTGCGCACCGTCCATGTCATCACAGGGATCTTGAACACGGACCGCATCAGGCTCGGTCCGGGCATCGGCAGATCCTTGATGCCGTAGGAAATGAAATTCGGACGGGTGCGCGGTGCGTGCAGGATATGGCGCAGGATGAACCGGTCCATGCGTCCATGGAGGGAATAATCCGGTCCTGGTTCCGCCCTGTCCGCGACGATGCCGCGCAGGACGTTGCTGTTATGGGCTCTGGCGTGGGACAGCATGTCCGGGTCGAATGTCTTGATACAGGCCGGTCCGTTGTAGGCGGCGACCTGGTCGACGACCTTGCGCACGAAATCGCCCTGTGCGTCCCGGCGCAGCAGGGACTTGATCTCGATGACGAGCGGAACCTTGCCATCGACAAGGTCGAAAAGATCCTGCAACAGCCAGAGCCTGTCCGTGCCGGTCTTCATCCCGATGCGGACCAGGTCTGCCGACGATTGTGCGATGACATTGCCCGTTCCTTCCGCCAGCCGGTCCAGCGTGTAGTCGTGAAAGACCAGTGCCTCACAGTCGGCGGTCTCCTGGACGTCGACTTCGATGGCAAAGTTCCGCTCCACAGCCTTTTGAACGGCGGTCGGCGTGTTCTCGATCACACCGTTATCTGCATCGTGATAGCCGCGATGGGCGATCGGGCGGGCGAATATGGCTTGAAGGGCAGGGGTCATGAACGTTCTTGAAGGAAGGGCGCCCCCGAAAGGAGGGCGCCGGGAAAAAATCAGTCTGCAATCTCGAAAATGGCTTCGATCTCGACCGCCGCTCCGAACGGCAGGGAGGCGGCACTGACGGCCGAACGGGCATGACGGCCCTTGTCGCCCATGGCTTCCACAAGGAAGTCAGATGCGCCGTTGATCACTTGCGGCTGATCGCCGAAGTCCGCAGTCGAATTGACGAAGCCGACGATCTTGACCAGCCGCGTGACCTTGTCGAGGTCACCCGTCGCAGCTTTTGCCTGGGCAAGCAGGTTGATTGCGCACAGCTTGGCAGCGGCCTTGCCGTCTTCGATGGCGAGATCCCCGCCCAGCTTGCCGGTCACTTTCAGCTTGCCGTTTTCCATCGGCAGCTGGCCGGAGATGAACAGCTGATTGCCTGTTCTGACGAAGGGAACGTAGTTCGCGGCGGGCGCGGCGGCCTCCGGAAGGGTGATTCCGAGGTCAGACAGGCGGGCTTCGATCGTGCTCATGCGTTTCTCCGGCTACCGGCAACCGCCATTCGTTTCAAATGGCCGCGGTTGCTTGAAAAGGACTTGCGGCTGTCTTGGCGCAATTCGATATTGGTGACAAGGCCAAATTGCGACAGGCTGTTGTAAGTTGTCTGGCGGGCTTGAAGTGAGAATGCTTGTCCGCGTATTCAATGGAACAAATGCGTCCGTTTGCGGCATAATGGCAAAGGTGGTTCAGATTGCCAGTCGGCCACCGGTGCGAGAATCGAGGTTTTTTGATGTTACGCGTTCCGAACTTCATGACGTTGGCCGGCATGGGCATGACCCTGGCCGGTACCCTTGCGTCCTTGTCCGGAACCGCCGCCGCAGCCGGTATCGGGGGGCACAAGCTCGTGCCGCATCGAGCCGTCTATGACATGAAGCTGGGGGATTCCAAGGATAGTTCCGGGATTGCAGGTCTCAACGGCCGCATGGTCTACGACTTTTCCGGAAATGCCTGTGAGGGCTACAGCGTCAATTTCCGCTTCGTGACACAGTTCCAGGACGCC
>NZ_JBNKYW010000068.1:0-11485 GCF_050301095.1 Roseibium sp. | reverse complement strand
GCGGCGGCCACTGGTGGGACGTGGCGGTGCCGGAGGTTTCCGAGCGCGCCGAGGTGAACAAGGCCCGCGAAGGCTATGTGGCGGCGCAGAAGCACCAGAACCTCGTGAATTGAGGAGGGCGCAGGTCACACTCCCCGGCGCTTCCGCCACCTCTCCCCTCATCCTGAGGAAGCGCTGAAGCGCTGTATCGAAGGATGGGCCGCTTGCTCAGGAGTTTGCCGCCCATCCTTCGAGACGGACCTGACGGTTCTCCTCAGGATGAGGTCGCAATTTGATGTAACCACTTGAACTCAACGCGCCTTGAAGCGCACCAGGACGACACTCATGATCCTTTATGGCACCAACCCGATTGCCTGGGCCAATGACGACGACCAGACCCTCGGAGCCCACATTCCGACCGAGCAGATCCTGCGGGAAGCGTCCGAGATCGGCTTCGACGGCATCGAGAACGGCCACCGCTGGCCCAACGACCCGGAAGAGCTGAAGCAGTTGCTTGGCGGCTACGGCCTGAAATTCATTTCCGGATGGTATTCGCTCAACCTGCTGGCCCAGTCGGTCGAAGACGAAAAGAAGGCGATCCAGCCGCATCTGGACAAATTGAAACACAACGGCTGCAAGGTCTGCATCACCTGCGAGACTTCCAACACGATCCAGGGTTCTCAAGTTGACATCAATGGAAGCCCGGTCCTGAGCGCGGAAGAAATGAAGACCTTCGGCGCCAAGGTGGAGGAACTTTCCGCCTTCTGCGCCAGCCAGGGCATCGAGCTCGTCTATCATCACCACATGGGCACGGTGGTCGAGACGCCGGAAGAGATCGACGCTTTCATGGCGGCGACGGGGCCTGCGACCAAGCTGCTGTTCGATGCCGGTCACTGCTATTTCGGCAGCAACGGTCAGGATCCGGCACCGGTGCTGGCGAAATACGTCGACCGCGTCCGCCACTTCCACGCCAAGAACGTGCGCCCGCAGGTCATGAAAGAGATCCGCGGGAACGGAAAATCCTTCATGGACGGCGTCCGTGCCGGTGTCTTCACCGTTCCGGGCGACGAAGAAGGCGGCGTCGACTTCGCCCCGCTGCTGCAGATCCTGAAGGACGCAGGCTACGAAGGCTGGATCGTCATCGAGGCGGAACAGGACCCGGAAGTCCGCAATCCCTTCCAGTACCAGAGCCTTGGCCTCAAAACCCTGAAGGCCATCGCCAAAGAGGTGAACCTGACATGAGCGAACTTCTGCGCAAACCCGCCGGCACCACCGGCAAGGTCCACGACATCACCATCGACAGCGCCAGGGGACCGAAATCACCGGACTGGGGCTATGTCGGTTTCGGGCTCTACCGGCTGAAGCCCGGCGAGAGCGTCTCGGAAAAGGCCGGCGATCTGGAAGTCATCCTGGTGATGGTCGAGGGCAAGGCGTCGATCTCGGCGGACGGCGAGGACTTCGGTGAGCAGGGCGAGCGCATGAACGTATTCGAACAGCTTCCGCCCCACTGCGTCTATGTGCCGAACGGCACCGATTGGTCGGCGACCGCCACCACCGACTGCACCATCGGTGTCTGCACGGCGCCCGGCAAGGGCGGGCACAAGGCGCGTGTCCTGCCGACGCCCGAAAAGGTCACCCGCGGCAAGGGCGCCAACACGCGCTACATCTATCCGATCGCGATGGAGGAATCCGACGTCGCCGACAGCCTGCTGGTGACGGAAGTCTTCACGCCGGCCGGCAACTGGTCGTCCTATCCGCCGCACCGGCACGACGAGGACAATTTCCCCGAGATGACCTACCTGGAAGAGACCTATTATCACCGTCTCAATCCGGATCAGGGCTATGGTCACCAACGGGTCTTCACCGAGGACGGATCTCTCGACGAGACGGTTTCGGTCAGCAGTCACGACGTGGTGCTGGTTCCGAAAGGTCATCACCCCTGCGGCGCGCCTTACGGCTACGAGATGTATTATCTCAACGTCATGGCCGGCCCCATGCGCAAGTGGCGTTTCCAGAACCATCCGGACCACGACTGGATCGCGCAAAGGGATGCGGGGTAATTGCCGGTATGCCACGAACGGTTCCGTCAAGAGTTCCTGGAACCCTCAGTGGCCTGAGCTGCGCTTTCACCAATATCCACGGATGTCACCCCGGCCGAGCGCAGCGCAGAGCCGGGGATCACTTGCTGCCACGGCTGCTGATGCGCAGGAAAAAATCGTACGTGAGCTGCATTGCCACGCCAGTTTGCTGTGCAAACTACCAGTCAACGGGTTTCACTTTGTTTGCCCGGGGTGACGCAGGCTTGTGCCGTTAGCCCCGGAACCGACTACGCAGGCTCGAAACACTCCGCCACCAGCGCACCACGATGCTGGATAACCGTTCCGGCAAGCTTCGCACCCGCATCGACACTTGCCACCAGGTCGCCACTTGTCAAAAACTCTGCCAGGAAGGCCGCATTGTAACTGTCGCCCGCCGCGGTGGTGTCGACAATGTTGCGAACCGGTTGGGGCTGGAAGGCGTGCCGGCTGTCAGCCGTCGCGCAGATGACTTCTTCCGGACCGTTCTTGACGACGACCATGCCCGCACCGGCCTCCAGATAACGGCTGGCGCTGACATTGGCGTCGGTGTCGCCGAAATGGGCAAGCTCGTCCTCGAAGGACGGCATGACGAAGTCGCACAGGCCTGCAGCTTCGGTGACGCAGCTCCGCATGGTGTCTGCGTCTTCCCAAAGGCGCGGGCGCAGATTCGGATCAAAGGCGGTTTTCGTGCCCGCCTTGCGGGCTGTGCGCAGCGCATTCAGGAATTTGCGGCGGTCTTCGGGCGGCAGGATCGCCAGTGTGATGCCGCTGAAATAAACGAGCCCGGCACCTGCCAGCGCGTTTTCCAGATCGCCGGCGTCTTCCGCCAGGCGGCGCGCGGCGGACTGGGACCGCCAATAGGCAAAGCTGCGCTCGCCGTCCTTCAACTGAATCATGTAAAGGCCGACGGTGCGATTCTCCAGGCGACGCACGGAGCCTGTGTCTATACCGGAGCCCTTCAGGAAATCGAGCATCTGGCCGGAGACCTGGTCGTTGCCGACGGCGGTGTAATAACCGACCGACCAGTCCGCGGGCAGGCATTTACGCGCATACCAGGCTGTGTTGAGCGTATCGCCGGCGAACCCCATGGCATAGGTCCCCTCGCCCGTCGGCGCCATTTCAACCATGCACTCGCCGATCGCCAGAAAATTCTTTGACACCAAATCTCTCCCTGGATCAGCCCCCCGCCGGTGCCGGCTGAAGGGAAATCGCTGACCGAATTCAAAACGTCCGTGCACCAGCAATCCACCTGGAGCCGGTTTTACGAAATTTTACTTCTTTTAAATCGGTTTAACACAAATGAAACACGTGTCAAACGGCCCCTTTCCGGAAGAGACAAGCCACTGATTTTCAAGAAATTTTAATTCGCGAAGCCCTGACGCCCTTCACTTGATGCCGGCGCGCATGAAACTCTGCACAAACTGGCGCTGGAACAGAAGAAAGGCGATCAGCAGAGGTCCCGAGGTCATCAGGGTGGCGGCATTGATCACCGACCATTCGACGCCGCTGTCAATTGCCGAGAAGATGCTGAGGCCGACGGTCACCGGCCGGGTCTCCACCGAGTTGGTGACGATCAGCGGCCAGAGGAAGTTGTTCCAGTGGTGGCTGACGGAGACGAGGCCATAGGCGAGATAGGTCGGCTTGGCGAGCGGGATATAGACCCGCCACAACACGCCCAGAAACGTCGAGCCTTCGATGCGCGCGGCCTCGTCCAGCTCCTTCGGGATGGTCATGAAGGTCTGGCGCAACAAAAAGATGCCGAAACCGGAGGCAATATAAGGCAGCGCGATCGCCGGAATGGTGTCCACCAGATGAAGCTGGCGCATGGTCTGGTAGTTCTCGACCATCAGGATGTCCGGCATGACGAGCAGTTGCAGCAATACCAGCGTGAATAGAAATCCCCGGCCCGGAAAGTCGAACCGGGCGAAGGCGAAGGCCGCCAGCGTGCCGAGAAAGAACTGCCCGGCCAGGATCAGCGAAACCAGCAGAAAGGTGTTCAGGAAGTAGCGGGCAAAGGGAGCCGCTTCCCAGGCCTTGGCAAAATTCTCCAGCGTCAGAGGCGCGAACAACTCGAAGCGCGCCTCATAGGCCGCCGGGTGAAAGGCGGTCCAGACCGCATAGGCGAGCGGCAGCAGCCAAAGGAGTGCCAGGGCCCAGGCGGCCAGAACATTCAGCAGGCGGTCGAAAGGGAGTGCTGCGCCGGTCATTTGTAATGCACCTTGCGGTCGAAGAAGAGGAACTGGCCGATGGCAAGCAGCGACAGCAGCGCCAGCAGGGCGACGGTCAGCGTGGCGCCATAGGCGGTTTCCCAGAAACGGAAGGCGACTTCGTAAATGTAGAAGAGCAGCAGCGCAGAGGCATTGTCCGGCCCGCCGTCCGTCAGGATGAAGATGTGATCCACGAGGCGGAAGGAATTGATCACCGCATTGACGCCGACGAACAGCGTTGTCGGCATCAGCAGCGGAAAGGTGACCCGCCAGAAGACCGTCCAGCGTCCCGCCCCCTCGATCTCGGCGGCTTCCTTCAGCGAGACCGGGATCGCCTGCAAGGCGGCGAGATAAAAGATCATGAAGAAGCCGGCTTCCTTCCAGACCGTGACGACGATGATGGCGTTCAGTGCCGTATCCGGATTGCCGAGGTAGTTGCTCGCCGGCCAGCCGAACAGGAAGCCGGTGATCTGGTCGAAAAGGCCGAAGCCGGGCGTATAGAAGAACAACCAGATATTGGCGACGGCGATCAGCGGCAGCACGGTGGGCGTGAAATAGGCCATACGAACGAAGCCGCGGCCCGCGAGCCGGTCGTTCACCCACAGCGCCATGACAATGGCAAGCGCTATCGACGCCGGGATGGTGCCTGCGGCGAACCAGAGATTGTTCCACAGCACCTTCCAGAACACCGGGTCCTGCAGCATGCGCTCATAGTTGTCGAGGCCGAGAAACTTCGCCGGCCGCCGCCCGCGCGGCGTGGAGAAGAAGCTCGCGAGAAAGGTCGTGACCGCGGGAATATGGGTGAAGGCAAAGAGGAACACCATGGCGGGCAGAAGCAGAAGCCAGCCGTGGATCCATTCGCGTTTCAGGGGAAAGCCCCACATGATCGTTTCCGTCCGGTGTTGGAGATTTCAGCGCACCGGCTCCGACCCGGAGACTTCCGGCAGCAGTTCGCTCAAATGAATGGCGGAGTGCCGGAGTGGGAACCGGCACTCCGCTCCTCGGAGGTCCCTAGCGGTATTCGCTCAGGATCTCGTCAGCCTGTGCCTGGGCTTCCTTCAGCGCGGTCGCGGCATCCTTCTTGCCGGTGATGGCGGCGGCCAGGGCATCATTGAAGAGGCCGGTAATACGCTGGTTCTGGAAGGTGGAGAGTTCCGCCTTGGCGAACTCCAGCTGGTCGCGGGCCACCAGCGCCGGTGCGAATTCGGCAGTGTAGGCTTTCATCGTTTCGGTTTCCCAGGTCTCCGCACGCGGGGCGACATAGCCGGTCGCAATTGTCCACTTGGCGGATTGTTCCGGTGCGGTTATCCACTTGACGAAGTCGACGGCAGCTTTCGTCTGCTCTTCAGAGGCGCCCTTGAAGAGGTAGAAGTTGCCGCCGCCTGTCGGCGCGCCCCGCTGAGCCTTCGAAGGCAGCATGGCCACACCGAAATCGAACGGGGCGTTGTCGCGCACGTTGGTGAGGTTGCCGGTGGAGGTCCACATCATCGCGGTCTGGCCTTCGAAGAAAGCTTTCGGAGTGGCGCCCCACTCGATGATACCCGGCGCCATGATTTCATGCCTGGTGCTGAGGTCGACCAGATACTGCAGGGCTTCGACGACCTTCGGATCATCGAAATTGGTCTTGTTGCCTTCGGCGTTCGCCAGGATCGCACCGTTTTCGATGGCAAGGCCCTGGAACAGCCAGTAGGGGAAGCCGGAGGACGGGATGCGCACACCCCACTGGGTGACCTTGCCGTCGGCATCCTTCTTCGTCAGCTTCTTGCCGAATTCGACCATTTCTTCCCAGGTGGCCGGGGCGACTTCCGGGTCGAGGCCGGCGGCCTTGAAGGCATCCTTGTTCCAGTAGAGAACCGGCGTGGAACGCTGGAACGGGATGCCGTAGGTCTTGCCGCCGGTCTGGCTGTTTTCCATGAAGGCCGGGTAGAAGCCTTCGACCCACTTCCTGTCGTCTTCGGTGGTCAGATAGTCGTCGAAGGGGGTGATCAGGTCTTCGTCGATCAGGGTGAACATGTCGACGGAGAGGATCACGGACAGCTGCGGCGGGTTGCCGCCGCGGGCCGCAGTGATCGCCTTGGCGACGGTATCCTGGTAGGAACCGGCGTAGACAGCGTCGATCTTCACATCCGGATTGAGGGCAGCATATTCGTCGGTCAGCTGCTGGATGGTGTCGGCTGCCTTGCCACCGACGGCGACCGGAAAATAGAATTGCAGATCAACGGCCTGAGCGGAGGCCCAGGTGCTGAAGGAAAGAGCCGTTGCGGCAACGGCTTTCAGGAAAGTGGACTTCAACATCAAATTTTTCCCAAGTTTGATCGTCCGCAGAAATGCGGTTGTTCCACGCAGACGTGCGCAGCTGGTCAGGAGTGCAGAAGCGCTCCGAATTGTGAGGTGAGATCGTCCCGGCGGCCGCCGGTGTCGGCATCGAAGACGTGCAGGTCCTCCGGTGCGAACCCGAGTTCGATGGCCTGGCCGGGCGTTACCGGCCGGGAGGTCGGCAGACGCACCTGAAAGGCGGTGTCTGCGACAATGCAGTCGGCGAGAATGTCCGCGCCGAGATATTCGACCGTGCGGACCGATGCCGAAATGGGCCCGCCCGGCTGAAGATGCATGGCCTCCGGACGCAGGCCGAGCTTGAAATCGGGCGCCGAGCACAGATGTTTCAGCGCATTGGCCGGGAAAAGGTTCATCGGCGGCGTGCCGATAAAGTGCGCCGCGAAGGGGCTGGCCGGCTTTTCGTAGAGCTCGCGCGGGGGCGCCGCCTGTTCCAGCCGTCCCTTGTTCATGAGCACCACCTGATCGGCCATGGTGATGGCCTCCACCTGGTCATGGGTGACATAGACCATGGTGAACCCGAGCTTCTGCTGCAGCGCGCGCAACTCGATGCGCATCTCGTGCCGCAGCTTTGCATCGAGATTGGAAAGCGGTTCGTCCATCAGGCAGATCGGTTTCTCGCCGATGATCGCCCTGCCGAGTGCCACACGCTGCTGCTGGCCGCCGGAGAGCTGGCCAGGCTTGCGGTCGAGCAGCCGGCCGAGCCCCAGAAGCTGCGCAACGCGCTTCAGTTTTTCATCCCGCTCCGCCCTGGCGGTCCGGCGGACCTTGAGGCCGAAGACGATGTTCTCCGCAACGCTCAGGTGCGGAAAAAGCGCATAGGACTGGAAGACCATCGACAGGCCCCGCTTCGAAGAGGGCCTTCCGGTCACATCCTCGCCACCGATCAGGATGCGCCCGCTGCTGACATCCTCCAGGCCGGAGATCATCCGCAGGGTCGTCGACTTGCCGCAGCCGGACGGGCCGAGCAAGGCGGTGAAGGACCCGGCCGGAATATCGACAGTGAGGTTCTCGACCGCGACCGTCTCTCCCCATGTCCGGGAGACGCCCTCCAGCCGGATGGGTTTTCCGGCTGCGGGACCGGAAACCGCGGGATTGACGCGACGGGTCATTGCCCGGTGTTTTCTTCTTCGGCGACGAAGACTTCGGTCCGGGTGCCTTCAAGGCTCGCGAGGAATTCCGCGGGCACCGGACGGTCGGTGAATATGGCATCGACATCACTCAGCTGCCCCCCACGAACATGGGCGTTGCGGCCGAACTTGCTGTGATCGAGCACAAGATAGGACTTCCGGCAATTGGCGAGGATCGACTGCCGGGCGGCCACTTCGTCTTCATGGAAATCCAGGAGCGTTCCGTCCTCGTCGACACCGGCGACCCCGAAGATGCCGATGTCGACCTTGTAGTTGGAAAAGAATGCCTGGGCGGCGGCTCCCAGAACGTCTCGGTCGCCGTGGCGCAGGCGGCCGCCGGCGATGGTCACCTGGTAGGACGGGTTGATCGATGCGGTGAAGGCGACGTTGAGGTTGTTGGTGAAGATGGCCAGCTTGTCGTGCGCCATCAGCGCCTGCATCACGATTTCCGGGGTCGTTCCGATCGAGAAGGCAAGCGACTGGCTGTTCTCCACCTTGGAGGCGACCAGGTTGGCAATCAGCTGCTTTTCCGGCAGGTTCAGAATCTGGCGCGTGGAATAGTGAATGTTAGACGCAGGTGCCGGCGGCTCGACACCCCCATGTGTCCGCCTCAGGATACCCAGTTCACACAGGCCGTTCACGTCCCGGCGGATGGTTTGCGTCGTCACTTCAAACCGGTCTGCAAGCTCTTCCACGGAAGCGAAGCCGGCCTTCTGCACCAAATCGGCGATCTCGGCCTGGCGTTTAGAAATGTCTATCTGCCCAAACATCTGAAATTGATCCAACACCACTCTGACAGTCCCGGTTTTCCCGGGAGCCCGTTATCTCCGATGACTTCGCGTCCACTCGAAAAAACTCGACTTCGAAGTCAGATAAAACATTTTCATATGAACCTTATTCGACGTTCATATGAAAATGCTATGACATTTTCCGATTATTCAAAACCGGCAACGTGCAAGTCAGCGGCTGTTTGGAAAAATCTTGCAGACCAATTTTCCGGCGGCAATAGGCCAAAAGTCCTGCAGGGTTCTGCACCGGACAAGGCGCAGCCTTCCCCCACTTCCGCCCGCTTGCAGCAGTTGTAAATTAGAAACTGAACGTGCCGGTCTCTCATCGCACCCTTGCAAAGCGCCTCCGAAGGTCCACAAGGTTGTTGCAGACTTCATAAAAGCTTCAAGCGGTTGTCATGCGGGCTATCTAAGTAGCTCCCGGAATTCACCCACGACATCGGGAGTTGTCATGAAATCGATCGTTTGCTCCGCGCTGGCACTGGCCCTGACCGGTTCCGCCGCCTTCGCCCAGGATGCCCTGCCCCAGCAGAACAATGACTGGTTCACCGCCGCTCAGGCCGAGCTGGCCAGGAAAGCCGCCGTTCAGCCGATCACCAAAAAGGCACGCAACGTGATCCTCCTGGTCGCAGACGGCAACGGCGTGGGCACCAACTATGCAACCCGCCTGTTCGACGGTCAGCAGAAAGGCAATTTCGGTGACGAGAACGTGCTGGCACACGAGACGTTCCCGCATCTGGCACTGGCCAAGACCTATAACGTCAACGCCCAGACGCCGGATTCCGCGGGAACCGGCACCGCCATGCACACGGGCGTGAAGACCAAGGCCGGTGTGATCGGCGTCGACGAAACGCTCAACCGCGGCGACTGTTCGCAGGTCGAGGCCGCCACGATCGCCAATGCTGCCGAAGTCTTCTCGGCAATGGGCAAATCCGTCGGCGTCATCTCCACCGCGCGCCTGACCCATGCCACCCCGGCCTCCGCCTATGCTCATGCTGCGGACCGCAATTTCGAGGACAATTCCAAGCTGCCGGAAGGTTGCGCCGTTCCGGACATTGCCGCGCAGATGATCGAAGCGATGATGGACGGCAAGATCGACATTGCCCTGGGCGGTGGCCGCCGTCATTTCCTGCCCAAGGATGTGACCGACGAGGAAGGCAAGGGCGGCAAGCGCACTGACGGCAAGAACCTGATCGAGGATGCCAGGGCGGCCGGCGTTCAATATGTCCATGACGACGAAACCTTCAAGGCCGCCAAGCTGGATGGCACACCGGTCCTCGGTCTCTTCGAATCCTCTCACATGAAGTATGAAGCCGACCGCACCGGCGAGCCGAGCCTCGCCGAGATGACGGAAGCCGCCATCAAGGCCTTGCAGACCAATGACGAAGGTTTCTTCCTGACCATTGAAGCCGGTCGGGTCGACCATGCCAACCATGACGGCAACCTGGCCCGCGTCGTTCGTGACGGCGTCGCTTTTGCAGACGCGGTTGCCAAGGCGGACGAACTGACGAATGACGAGGACACCCTGATCATCGTTACCGCCGACCACGAGCATGCGATTGCCTTCCAGGGCTATGCCGGACGCGGATCCGACATCCTGGGTCTGTCCATGAAAATCGATCCGGCAGGCGTGAAGGCGCTGGACGAGCCGAACCTGGCCGCCGACGGCAAGCCCTACACCACCGTCGGTTATCTCAATGGTACCGGCACCATCCTGACAGAGGATCAGGACTGGTTCGGCACCCGCCCGGCCCTGACGCAGGAGCAGGCAATCGACCTGGATTATGTGCAGCAGGCCCTGATCCCGATGTCGTCCGAAACCCACTCGGGCGAGGACGTTGCGATCTACGCGAAGGGCCCGTTCGCGCATCTCCTGAACGGCACCGTGGAACAGAACCTCGTCTTCCACATCATGCAGCACGCAGCCAGCGCCGAGTAAGCGGCGGTACGGCACGAACAGAAAGGCCCGCGCTGGCGGGCCTTTCTCCGTCCCCTCATTCGCGCGCGGCGATGACGCCCGGCAAGGCGCATCACCGGTCACAGGCGACAATCGGATACCCGGCATGAACCGCAGGCAATTTCTTGCAGCCACCACCGTTCTGGGCCTCGGAATTGAGACAGGCCTTGTCCGCGCCGCTCGCTCCGCCGAGATGCCTATCCGGATGCGGGCGCTTTATAACAAGGACGGAAGTTTTTCCGATCTGGCACAATCTCTTGAGGGACAGCGGATCACGGTCGACGGTTTCATGGCCCCTCCCCTGAAGGCGGATATCCGTTTCTTCGTCCTCACCAAGAAGCCGCTGGCGGTCTGTCCATTCTGCGAAACCGAAGCCGAATGGCCGGAAGATATCCTGGCCATCTACACCAAACGCAGCATCGAGGTCGTTTCCTACACCCGCAAGATCCTGACCAGGGGCCTTCTGGAACTTGGCGCCTTCCAGGATCCCGATACAGGTTTCGCCAGCCGCGTCCGGTTGACCGACGCGGTTTATGAACGGGCATGACGGCCGGCATGACACTTTCCCTTAAGATTGAAAATCTCTGTGTTCGAACGCCGAAGGGACACGCCTTGCTGACCTGCGGCCACTTCGCGGCGGCCCCCGGCGAGGCAATCGGTCTGAAAGGCCCTTCCGGCGCCGGAAAGTCGACCTTTCTATACGCACTTGCCGGCCTGCAACCGGCCATGAGTGGTTCGGTGGGTTGGGGCGGAACGGATCTCGTACCGATGGACGATGGCGCGCGGGCGCGGTTCCGGCGGGAACACGTCGGCCTGATCTTTCAGGATTTTCTGCTCTTCGAGGAGCTCAGCGCCCCTGCCAACGCGTCGCTGGCAGCAGCCTTTCATCCGCCGGCAGGGCGCGGACCGATCCGGGAAACCGCAAGCGCCTATCTCTCCAGGCTGCGCGTGCCTTGCGGCCGGCGCACGGTCGACAGCTTTTCCGGCGGCGAGCGCCAGCGTACGGCCATTG
>NZ_JBNKYW010000067.1:0-24565 GCF_050301095.1 Roseibium sp. | reverse complement strand
AGGACATGGGTCCACCGCGTTCGTAATGTCAGGTTATTCGCCGCGAAGGGCCTGTGACGGTTCACTTGGATAAACCGCCGCCCGGCCCCCTCCCGCAGGGGGGAGGGGCGGGGGTAACGGGGAGGCGGAACGAGCAACCGTCTCCCCGAAAGGTCTGGGTCTTTAGGAGCCCGAACCGCCGCACTTGCCGGTCTTGACGTTGAAGTTGCCGCAAGACATCGGAGCGCGCCAATCGGAGATCAGGTCCTTGGAGCCTTCCAGATAGTCGGACCAGGCATCGCCCACGACGAGGCCGGAGGTTTCCCAGACTGTCTCGAACTGACCGTCTTCCTGGATTTCACCGATCAATACCGGTTTGGTGATGTGGTGGTTCGGCATCATTGCGGACATGCCGCCGGTCAGGTTCGGCACGCTGACGCCGACGATGGAGTCGATGACCGCGTCCGGATCGGTGGTGCCGGCTTTCTTGACGGCCTCGACCCACATGTTGAAGCCGATGTAATGGGCTTCCATCGGGTCGTTGGTCACCCGGTTTTCGTCGCCGATGAAGGCGTGCCAGGCGTCGATGAACTCGGCGTTGACATCCGTGTCGGCGGACTGGAAGTAGTTCCAGGCGGCGAGGTGGCCGACGAGCGGAGCGGTGTCGAGACCGGCGAGTTCTTCCTCACCCACGGAGAAAGCGACGACCGGAATGTCTTCCGCCTTGATGCCGGCGTTGCCCAGTTCCTTGTAGAAGGGAACATTGGCGTCGCCGTTGATGGTGGAGACGACGGCGGTCTTCTTGCCGGCGGACCCGAATGCCTTGATGTCGGAGACGATCGTCTGCCAGTCGGAATGTCCGAACGGCGTGTAGTTGATCATGATGTCTTCTTCGGCGACGCCCTTGGACTTGAGATAAGCTTCCAGGATCTTGTTGGTCGTGCGCGGATAGACATAGTCGGTGCCCGCCAGGACCCAGCGCTCGACGCCTTCCTCGTTCATCAGGTAGTCGACGGCCGGAATGGCCTGCTGATTGGGAGCCGCACCCGTATAGAAGACGTTCCGCTGGGATTCTTCCCCTTCGTACTGTACCGGATAGAAGAGCACCGAGTTCAGCTCCTCGAAGACCGGCAGGACGGACTTTCTGGACACGGACGTCCAGCAGCCGAAGACCGCGTCGACTTTGTTCACTTCGATCAACTCACGGGCCTTTTCGGCAAAGAGCGGCCAGTCGGAGGCCGGGTCAACAACCACGGCTTCGAGTTTCTTGCCGAGCAGGCCACCCTTCTTGTTCTGCTCGTCGATGAGCATCAGCATGGCATCTTTCAGCGTCGTTTCGGAAATCGCCATCGTGCCGGAGAGCGAGTGCAGGATACCGACCTTGATGGTGTCCTCGTCGGCGGCGGCTCCACCGATCATCGTGGAGGCCAGAAGGCCGGCCAGAGCGAATTTTGAAAGCGTGTTTTTCATGGTTGTTCCCCTTTTTTGACGTCACGGGCCCGGTTCGATGTCTGGGCCGGTAATCTGCGGCCGGAAGGATCGCCGCTGTCGGGGAAGGATCGTGCGCTGAAATCTTCGCGCTGCAACATACGTCAATTGACGTAAGCCGGGAGCCACCCGTCAGAACCAGCATGGGCGCAAACGGCACGAAACCTGCTGAAAGGAGGGGCAGACACGAAAATTGGGCGGAAAAATACGGAACGATGCGCAAGGCTTGCCGAATAAATAGGCGTATGCCGGATTTTTGGGCGCTTCTGCCCGGGAAGCTGGTCCGCGCATGATCGCCCGTCAGCGCATCCTGCCGGTCCGGCGCCGGTACAACAAATGGGTCAACAACCAGACCCTGGAAGACTATGCGCTGCGCTTCACCGCCAAGAGCGCCCGCCGCTTTTCCTCACGCGCCATTTCCCAGACCGCCATCGGCGCGATCTCCTTTCTGGCGCTGGAAGCGATCGGTGGCGCGATCACGCTTTCGCATGGAACCGCCAATGCGTTTCTTGCCATTCTTGCCGGCTCCCTGGTGTTGCTCCTGATTGGCCTGCCGATCAGCCGCTATGCAATGCGCTACGGTGTCGATATCGACCTTCTGACGCGTGGCGCGGGCTTCGGCTATATCGGCTCCACCATCACCTCGCTGATCTATGCCAGTTTCACCTTCATCCTCTTTGCCATCGAAGCCTCGATCATGTCGGGAGCGCTGGAGTTTGCCTTCGGCGTGCCTCTCTGGATCGGATATGTCATCAGCGCTGTTGCCGTCATCCCGCTGGTGACCCACGGCATCACCTGGATCAGCCGCTTTCAGATCGCCACGCAGCCCTTCTGGATCGTGCTGAATATCCTGCCCTTCATCTTCATCGCCTTCACCGACTGGCAGGCCGTCGGCAACTGGCTGAGTTTTTCCGGAATAGATCCTCTGACGAGCCTTGCGCGTGACCCGGCCACCGGCTGGGAGGGCGTCAACCTGATCAGCTTTGGGGCGGCTTCCGCCGTTATCCTGGCCCTGATGGCCCAGATCGGCGAACAGGTCGACTTCCTAAGGTTTCTGCCTGCGCAGGATGGTACCCCCCGCCGGCACCGGCTGGCCCTGTTTCTGGCCGGGCCCGGATGGGTGGTCCTGGGTGCACCGAAGATGCTGGCGGGTTCTTTCCTGGCCGTGCTCGTACTCTCTCACGGCGTTCCGGTCGAGCACGCCGACGACCCCTCACGCATGTATGCGGTGGCCTTCGGCTACATGATTCCGAACGAGACCATGGTTCTTGTCCTGATGGCGGCCTTTGTCGTCGTGGCCCAGCTCAAGATCAACGTGATGAACGCCTATGCGGGTTCGCTCGCCTGGTCGAACTTCTTCTCGAGGCTTACCCACTCCCATCCGGGCCGGGTGGTCTGGCTTGTCTTCAACGTCAGCATCGCGCTGCTCCTGATGGAACTTGGCATCTACCGCCTGCTGGAGGAAACGCTTGGTGTCTTTTCCATCATCGCCATGGCCTGGTTGTCGGCGATTTCTGCGGATCTCTTCATCAACAAGCCGCTCGGCCTGTCGCCGCCGGGGATCGAGTTCAAGCGCGCTCATCTTTACGACATCAATCCGGTCGGCACGGGCGCGATGTTCCTTGCAACCGGCCTGGCCTTGGCCGCGCATTTCGGTACCTTTGGAGAAACGGCAGCGGCGCTGGCGACCTTCCTGGCCATGGCCGTCGCCGTCATCGCCGCACCACTCATCGCCCTTGCCACGAAGGGGCGGTTTTCCCTTGCCCGCAAGCCGCGCCTCGGCTGGCAGGCGAAGGACAGGATTGCCTGCTCCATCTGCGAAAATCCGTTCGAGCCGGAGGACATGGCCTATTGCCCGGCCTACCAGGCGCCGATCTGTTCTCTCTGCTGCTCGCTCGACGCCCGCTGCCACGATTCCTGCAAACCCAAGGCAAGGCTTGTCCATCAGGTCGGTACGGTGGCCGGTTATGTGCTGCCCGGGCATGTTCTTGAGTATTTCAGCTCGCGGCTCGGCCGCTATGCGCTGACCTCCGCCTTTTCCATTGCCGGCATCGGGCTTGTTCTGTGGATCATTTACGCGCAGGCGGCCAGCCGCTTGGGCGATCCGACCGGCATCATCGCCCAGACCGTCGCTCTTATCTTTTTCGTCTTTGCCATCGTGGCCGGCATTGCCTCCTGGTTTCTGGTACTCGCCCATGACACGAGACTGGTCGCCGAAGAGGAGTCTGCCCGCCAGAATGCGCTGCTGCAGAAGGAAATCGACGCCCACGGCGTGACGGATGCTGCACTCCAGAAAGCCAAGGAGGATGCGGAAGCGGCGAACCTTGCCAAGAGCCGCTATGTCGTCGGTCTCAGCCATGAACTGCGGACGCCGCTCAATGCGGTGATGGGCTATGCCCAGATCCTGGAACGGGACGAAAGCCTGCCGGAAGCCCGCCGGCCCGCCGTCTCCACCATCCGCCGGAGCGCGGAACATCTCTCCGGGCTGATCGACGGCTTGCTGGACATCTCCCGGATCGAGGCCGGCCGGCTGCAGGTCTATTCCGACGAAATCAACATCCACGAGTTTCTGGATCAGATCGTCGACATGTTCCGCATGCAGGCCTCCGCCAAGGGCATCGGCTTTGATTATTGGCGGGCAGGCAATCTTCCGGTCTTTGTCAGAACCGACGAAAAGCGCCTTCGGCAGATCCTGGTGAACCTTCTGTCGAACGCCATCAAGTTCACTGATGAAGGCTCTGTGTCTCTCACCGTCAAATATGGCTCCCAGGTGGCCAGTTTCGTGGTTGCCGACAGCGGGCCGGGGATCGCGCTGGAGGAGCAAAAGAAGATCTTCGAACCCTTCGGCCGCAGCAAGGCCGCAAACGGCGCGGGCATGCCGGGCCTCGGCCTCGGTCTGACGATCACCAAACTCCTGACGGAAACCATGGGCGGCGGTATCGCCCTTGCCAGCGAACCGGGCAAGGGCGCCTCCTTCGAAGTGCGCCTGATGCTGTCGGCGGTCGATCGCCCGGTGGACACCGTCCGTCTGGAACAGCAGGTAAGGGGCTACGACGGGCCAAGGCTGACGATAGCGGTGGTCGACGACAATACGGAACATCGTGGACTGGTTCGCGACATCCTTGCCCCGCTCGGTTTCAATGTTCTTGAGGCGGAAAACGGCGCTGCTTGCCTTGAGCGCGTCCGGGAACTCAAACCGGATCTCTACCTCGTCGACATCCTGATGCCCGGCATGAGCGGCTGGAGCCTTGCGGAGAAGCTGCGGGCCAGCGGGGAAACGGCGCCGATCGTCATGCTGTCGGCCAACATCGGCGACACCTCCTTGCGTCCGGACGGCCCGGTACATCACAACGCCACCCTGGCAAAGCCCTTTGCCATCGGCCAGCTACTCGATCTGATCCAGAAACTGACGGGCGTGGTGTGGACGGAAAGGCTGGCGGTGCAGAAGCCGGACAAGGAGATGAGCAAACCGCTTCGTTCTCCCGGACCGGATCACGTTGCCGACCTGATTTCGCTGGCTGAAATCGGCTATGTCGAAGGCATTGAGGCCAAGCTGAACGAGCTGGCGGGAGCTCCGGAGAACAAGCCCCTGATCGACACCCTGAACGGTCATCTCCAGCGGTTCGACTTCAAGGCCTACAAAGAAGTTTTAAGCGGATTGGAAACACATGAAGGATGAACGCCGCGATACTGTTCTGGTGGTCGACGACAGCCCGGAAACACTCGGCTTCGTGACGGAAGCCTTGAAAAAGACTGGCATCGCCGTGCTGGTCGCGACCAGCGGCGAGGCGGCACTTTCGATCTGTGAGAAGGTAACGCCGGACACGATCCTCATGGATGCGGTGATGCCAGGGCTGGATGGTTTCGAGACCTGCCGGCAGATCAAGGATAATCCGGCGCTCCGGCATGTTCCGGTCATCTTCATGACGGGGCTTTCGGAAACCGAGCATATCGTCAAGGCGCTGGAGTCCGGCGGCGTCGACTTCCTGACCAAGCCGATCGATGTCGACGAATTGAAGGCCAGGATCAAGGTTCACCTGAAAAACGCCCGCTCCGTGCAAAGCGCCCACGTGGCGCTGGACGCCGCCGGCCGGCATCTGGTTGCGGTAACACAGGAAGGCACCGTCCTGTGGTCGACGCCGCAGATTCAGCACCTGCTGGCCCGGACCGGAGCGGCGGAAACCAGCCTTTTCCGGCTTGGGCGGGCACTCGGTGACTGGCTGGACGGGCAACATATCGGTGAAGGCAGACCCCGCAGCTTCATGCTGGGTTTGTCTGAAGAGCTTGCCGTGCAGCTGCACCCGCTCGGCCGGGTCGGACCGGATGAAAATCTCTTCCGGGTGACTGCCGAGGACGAGGCAGGGCAGATCGGGGCGTTGCAGAAAACCTTTGAGTTGACCCAGCGCGAAGCGGAAGTCCTGATCTGGATCTCCAAGGGCAAGGCCAACAAGGACATCGGCGAGATCCTGGGGCTTTCGCCGCGCACGGTGAACAAGCACCTGGAGCAGATCTTCGTCAAACTCGGTGTCGAAAACCGCGCTTCCGCCGCCGTCCGTGCAGCCGAAGTCATCTATGCGTTCTGACTGACTGGATGCAGGGCGGGGCCAAATGCGGGCAAGCGTAGCGGCCTTGCTCGACAAGCGGGCAATCTTGAATTATGCATACGTTAAATTGCTATCCTCCGCATGAGGCGGCAATTCAAACCGGTTCTGCCAGCCGGATGATGGGGGAAATCAAGGGGCAAGTGGCATGACAGGATTTCGGAACACGCGGCGCCCGACGCTGCTGCCGGATCAGATCGCGGCCGACATCATGCAAAAGATTGCCGATGGCGAACTCGTCCCCGGCGACACGCTTCCGACCGAGCACGGCCTTGCGGAAACTTTCGGGGTCAGCCGCAACGTTGTGCGTGAGGCGATTGCCAGGCTGCGTTCAGACGGCGCGATCGAGACGCGTCAGGGCAGGGGGACAGTCGTAAGGCCGGTTTCGGAACGTGAGACCTTCCGGGTCGACACCCACTCGCTCGGCAAGTCGTGCAATCTTGCGGACCTGTTCGAATTGCGCGGTCTTCTGGAAGTCGAGGCGGCGGGACTTGCCGCGGAACGGCGCGGCAGTGAGGACCTGGAAAACCTGCACGCCAGCCACGCGCGGCTGGCCGCGCACGGGCAAGTCGACGGCCAATACCTGGCAGCGGGTGCGGCATTTCACCGGGCACTCGGCAAAGCGAGCGGCAACGCCTACCTGATGGCGCTGATCGGTTACATATCCTCTCGACTCGTGGAAACGACGAGCAACACTGCAATCTCGCACTCGGGTGAGGAACATGCGGATAGGATTGCCCGCGAACATCGCGATATCCTGCAAGCCGTCGAGGCAGGGGACAAGGCCGCCGCCCGTGCCGCCATGGCAGCGCATATTCAACATGCCCGGGAACGGCAAAAGGTGCCTGAAAAGCAGGGGCGTTAACCCGTATCCTGTTGTGTCCTTCCCGGGAAGCCATGGCGGGGGCCAGCGGCGTACGGCAAGCCCGGCTACTGCCAGATCGTCTCCGCGCCATTCTCAAGCACATGGACGATGCCCTGCGGCTCCCCCAGGCGCAGGATCTGATGGTCGTCAAGTCCGAGACATATCCCGCGGATCACCTTTCCGATCTGCCCGTGAGCAACGGCGATGGTAGGACGGGTGAGGCCTGCCAGCCAGCGGGCCGCACGGTCACGCATTTGTAGCAGGGTCTCCCCACCCGGCGCGCCGAAGTACCAGTCGTAGTCCGGCTTTCCCGCCATATGTCCCGGATACCTCGCAACCATCTCCGGTTTGGTCAGCCCGCTCAAGTCTCCAAGATCGATTTCCTTGAGCAGATCCTCTTCGGCGGGGGTGAAGTCGAAATGCTTCTGAATGTGCCTGGAGGTTTCGACAGTTCTTCCGAGCGGGCTCACCATCTGGTCGTAACCGGCGGCGGAACCGAGTTGCCGCGCCAGGATTTTCCCGAGCGATTCAGCCTGTGCCCGGCCTTTTGCGGTCAGGGGAGAGTTCAGGCGGCCCTGTGCGCGTCCGGCCAGGTTCCATTCGGTTTCACCGTGGCGCATGAAGAGAATTTTCGGATGGTTCATTTTGTATTCTGTTGTTTACCGGGCTTTTTCGGGGCCTGCGATCTGATCGCGGGTCCTTTGATTGTCAGTTAGGGGAGGGGCGCCGGGCTGCGGTCCGGCGTCCCGTTTCAGGCCGCAGCCACCTTTTCCAGGAAGCTGGTCACAGTGGTCTGGATGCGCGTTGCCTGACGGTTCAGATCTTCGGAGGCCTCGAGAACCGCGCCTGCCGATTTCTTGGTCTCCACAACGGCATGTGACAGCGACCCCATATCTTCCACGACCTCTTTCGTGCTTGACGAGGCCATCGCGGCATTGCGGGCGATTTCCTGCGTCGCGTATCCCTGCTGCTCGACGGGGGCGGCGATGGAGTTGGTACACCTCGTGACGTCCTGGATCGTCTCGACGATTTCGCCGATGGCTGCAACCGTTTCCGATGCCGATCCCTGGATTGCGGAAATCTGCGAAGCAATCTCCTCCGTTGCCTTTGCCGTCTGATTGGCCAGCGACTTGACCTCCGCAGCGACAACCGCGAACCCCTTGCCGGCTTCTCCGGCACGAGCCGCCTCGATCGTGGCATTCAGGGCGAGAAGGTTGGTTTGACCGGCGATTTCTGAAATCAGGGAGACAATGCCTTCAATGCCCTGCGCCGTTTCCGCAAGTTCCGTGATCTTGCTGCTGGTCAGGCCGGCTTTTTCCGCCGCCCGGCTGACGATCCCGGTCGCCGTTTCCACCTGACGCGTGATTTCGGAGATGGAGGCCGTCATTTCTTCCGTGGCGGCGGCAACGGTCTGCACGTTGCCGGAAGCGCCTTCCGAAGACTGGGCAGCATTGTCGGTCCTGGCGGCCGCCGCCGTGGAGGTGTCCGAGACGGAGCGCGCGGTCTCCTGCATCTTCTCCGCGTTTTCGGCAAGGCTTTTCAGAACGTCCTGCATTTCCAGTTGAAACCCGGAGATCAGGACATCGACCTGATGCTGCCGTTCTTCCCGCCTGCGTTCGTTCTGCGTTCTTTCCACACTGAGACGGCGGTTTTCCTGCAGGCTGTCCCGGAAAACGAGGAGCGCCTTGCGCAGTTGTCCCACTTCGTCGCCACTGGTCCGGCCCTTGATGTCAACATCCTCGTCGCCGTTCGCAAGTTGGAGCGTTATGCCTGTCAGATGCTTGATGGGCCGCCCGACAGACAACCACAGGAAAGTTGCAGCAACTCCTGCAAATATCAGCGCAAGTGTGGAAGTGCCCGGAAGCAGGACGTTAGCGCTTTGAACGGTCTTCGTGGCTTCAAGCTCGATCATGGCGTTCAGCGAGGCGACCGCTTCGGCAAATCGCGCTTCTGCATCGTCTGCGGTGGCAATGGCGTCATCAAATGCTTGCAATGCGCCTGAAAGCTCGGAAAACGCTTTTTCAAGTGTATCGATTGCCTGGTTCGCCGCGACAGCCCGTGCTCCCGTCAGCGTTTTCGACAAGCTTTTCTGCTGCATTTGCTTCAGCCGATCGATGCTGGCAAGAAGCTGATTTCCGGTGATATCGGATTTTTCCGCCAGAAACTTCCAGAACAATGCTGAGAGTGATCGGGTCTCCGTTGAAAAGGCCTCGCCGGTTCGCGCTTCCTCTGCTGCGGTTTGCGCAAGCCCTTCGGTTGCCGCCATCTGTCCGCGCACCGACTTGAAGTCCTTGGTGAGGGAAGTCAGCACAAGGTCAGTAGACACCGACACATCGTCAAGCAGTTGAGACAACCGGGGTCTTTCGGCTTCGAACCTTGAGAAATCCTTCTGCACGGACGCCAGAAGCGTTCGCATCTGATCCACGCCTGCAGCCAGGTTTCCTGTGGCATTCCCACCGCTTTCTTCCGGAGTCAGTTTGCGGGCGAGGAGATAGAGTTTGCCGAAGGACTTGGTCAGGAGCTTAAAACGATCCGGGGATGGGGTCGCCATGACATGGGCGAAATCCAGTTTGAGTTGGGTCGTTTGCACGTCTGCCTGTCCTGCGATGCGCATCAGTTCGTTCGCCGCCTCTTCCAGCCGCCGCTGATCACTCAATCTTGTGACAAGGTCCTGTTCTTGCTGAGCGGCTTCCTTCACCAGATCACGTCCGATCGACACCAAATTGTCGAGGGCGGACTGCATTTCGACGCGTTCCAGCCGAATTATTCCCTCTGATACCACCAGACCGTCAAATGCGGACGTAAAGGACTGCATGCTGTCTTTGGCCGTTCCCAGGATGCCTGCATCGCCTTCCAGTTCCGCCAGAGCTGCATTGATTTGCTTGATATTGATGCGGATCTTGTCGACGTCCGCGCCATCGCCGGTATCGACAAAGTGTGCCTTCAGCCGGTTCAGTTCCGACATGGAGTTCAACG
Organism: Roseibium sp.; assembly: GCF_050301095.1. Taxonomy (GTDB): domain Bacteria; phylum Pseudomonadota; class Alphaproteobacteria; order Rhizobiales; family Stappiaceae; genus Roseibium. Next base: position 14,656 of record NZ_JBNKYW010000067.1, on the reverse strand, counting down.
CGGCGTTGGTAGTGTGTGCGGTGTTGATCGCGTGCCCCATTTGCGACGTGCTGAAATACCCGACGCCGGCCACGGCTAGGGTCAGGACGACGGCAACGGCCATGCAAAGGGCCAGCTTTACGGAAATGGGCAGATTGGTGGCGGCTTTCATGTTTCCCCCATGGTCGAGTGTCAGTGTTCCACTGAACTCCATGCCGCCACAGGAGTGCTTCATGGCAAGCTAGCAAGGAGGCCTTACCGAAGTCTTTAAAGGGCGGAGGGTTCGGGCAAGAGATTGAAAATTAATTGCAATCGCTCTTTCTGATACATTTGACGCCCCAAAACTTCCCGTCTGAACAGGTAACGTGCGAACAAATAGCCCGTGAACCGAAGTTCACGGGCCCCGGACCCGGAAACCCGCCGCAGTATTCGTTCCTTTTCAGCGCGACGGTGGCGGCCGTCAGGCTGAAATCGGATTACGAAGTGCCCTGTGTTCCCGGGACCGGAATTGCAAGCAGGCGGCCGGTGTCCGGCCACCTCTGGGGACTTACAGCAAGACCGCGTTTTGCGTGTTGACGCTCATTTTCACTTCCATGCCTGGCTCGTACCAATCCACACCACCGACATGTTTCTGGTCGATGATGAGCTGGCTGCCCGCGGCCTCTACGAGGTAACGGGTCTGGCTGCCTAGGAACTCGCGGTGCTTGACCTTTCCGGAAATAAGGTCCGCGCCGCCTTCTCCGTTGACGATCTCGATGTTCTGCGGCCGCAGGACTATCGAGGAACCATCCGACCCGTTGGCCTTGAGGTGCAGGACCTCGCCGGAACTGATGGTGAAGGTGTCGCCCGTCTCTCCACGTTGCAGCGTTCCGTCGATGATGTTGGCGGTCCCCAGGAACTTTGCGACGAAGAGGTTTGCAGGGTTGTCGTAGAGTTCCTGAGGCGTGCCCATCTGCTGGATGACACCACCATCGAGAACAGCCATCCGGTCCGCCGTGGTGTTTGCCTCTTCCTGGTCGTGGGTGACGAAGATCGTCGTCAACCCGAGCTTGCGCTGAAGCGACAGCAACTCGCGGCGCATCTGGATGCGCAGGCTGGCATCGAGGTTGGAAAGCGGCTCATCGAGCAGAAGCACGTCCGGCTCGATGACCACCGTGCGGGCGAGTGCCACGCGCTGCTGCTGTCCGCCGGACAATTGCGACGGCATGCGGTCGGCCAGGTGTTGCAAGCCGACCAGCTCGAGCGCGGCTTCCACGCGGTCATCGATCTGCCAGCGCGGCACCTTCCGCTCTTCCAGTCCGAAGGCGACATTTGCCCGGACGGACATGTGCGGCCACAGTGCATAGGACTGGAACACCATGCCGACGTTGCGTTTCCAGGGCGGCAGTTTGGCAATGTCGCGGCCACCGATCAGGATCCGCCCGCCGGGCGTTGGTCCGAAGCCGGCGATGGCACGCAACAGGGTCGATTTCCCCGAGCCCGATGGTCCCAGGAAGGCGTAGAATTCGCCCGGTTCGATCACCATGTTCACACCGCGCAAGACCTCCGTCGCGCCAAAGGAAAGGTGCAGGTCCTCGATCCGTATTTCGACTGCATTTCTAGTCATGGGTGACACTTTCTCGTAACTGGTCATCTCAGTGGGAGGCACGGACCTCTGCCTTGCGGGCACGGTCCTTTTCGATGATGCGGTTCGACAGATAGGTTCCAAGGCCGACGATCACGACCGCCAGAATGCCGAGCGCGGCTCCGGCGCCGCGGCCGGACGGGCTTTGCATGTAAAGGTAGATGCCGTAGGAAAGCGGCGAGTCTTCACTGCTGGAAACCAGCATGATCGTTGCCGAAAGCTCAACGGCCGCCGTTGCAAAGCTGGTCACGAAACCCGCCAGGATCCCGCCGGTCATCAGCGGTACAACGATCCGGCGAATGGACCTGCTCTTGGTTGCTCCAAGGCTTTCTGCCGCTTCTTCCAGCGACAGGCTGACCTGCTGAAGCGCCGCCATGCAGGCTCGAAGGGCATAAGGCAGGCGCCGGACCGTCAGGGCGATCACGATGATGACCCACCAGGACGCCAGCGGCTTGCCGACCAGCGGTACCTCGAAGCTGTGGAACAGCCGCAGGTAACCGATGCCGAGCACGACGCCGGGAACCGCAAGCGCGGCCGTTGCCATGTAGTCGAGCATCTTGCGCCCAGCCAGTCCGGTTCTCAGAACGATATAGGCAATGGCCGTGCCCAGAATGATGTCGAAAGTTGCCGCAAAGCCCGCGTAGACAAGCGTGTTGATCACATATTGCAGGGACTGCTCGAACACCGTTGCGAAGTTGGCGAGCGTGTAGCCGTCAGGCAGCGGGCTGAAGGACCAGATCGTGCCGAAGGCCAGCAGGGTCAGGCCGAAGTGCGGAGACAGGACCAGCAGCAGGATGAAGACGACGACGCCATAGGCGAGGATCTTCTCTCCGCGTGCCAGGTCCCTGCGCGCAAGTCCGCCACCGCCCTTTTGGACCGTGGAATAGTCCTTGCCCTTCATGAACAGGAAGGAAGCCCAGAGCGAGAACACGGAAAACGCGACCAGGATGAAGGAAATCACGTAGCCCATCGGATCGCTGATGCCGACGGACGAGATACGCAGATAGGCCTGCGGTGCCAGCATGTTGTTGACGTTGAGCAGCAGTGGCGTTCCCAGGTCGTCGAAGACCTTGATGAAGACCAGCGCCGCACCTGCAATATAGCCCGGCATTGCCAGCGGAAAGACGATCCGCCGGAACAGCCGCAACCCGTTGCATCCGAGGTTTTGCGCCGATTCCTCCATCGACTTGTCGATGTTGCGAAGGGCCGCCGACAGGTTGATCAGGATGAACGGGAAATAATGCAGGGACTGCACGAAGATAACGCCGTTCAGGCCTTCCATGAAGGGGATCTTGAACCCGAGATACTGGTTGAGAAGCAGGTTGACGGTGCCGTTGCGACCGAAAAGCAGTTGCATCGCAATCGCGCCGACGAAGGGCGGCATGATCAGCGGAATGACGCCGATGCTCTGGATCAGCGCGCTGCCGCCGAAATTGAACCGGGTGGTGATATAGGCAAGCGGCAGGGCCAGGAAGGTGGCCACGACGACCGACATGGCGGAAACGTAGAACGAGTTCACGAAGGAACTGCGAAACAGCGACGACCTGAAGAAATCGCCGAAGTTCTGAAGCGTCAAGGCGCCGGTGTTCGGGTCCTGAAATGCGACATAGGTCACCTTCAGAACAGGCAGTATCAGGAACCCCAGTAGAAACAGGGCGATGACGACACCGACCATGGCGGTACCGGACAACTCCGGGAAAAGGCGCCATTGCCGTTGCGGCGCTGTCGCTGCGTTGCTCACAGTCATTTTTGATGGACTCCGGGAAAAGGCTGCCGCACCAGGACACAGGGTCACTGGGCACCGGTGCCCGGTGCGGCGAGTTGGCGGAATTTATTGTTGTCGTTAGAGAGCAGCTGCCTTGTCGGCCAGTTCCTTGGCCTTGGCGTAGTTTTCGACGACGATTGCGTCCCATTGCTGCTCGATTTCCGCCTGGCGTCCCTCGATCACGTCGGACGCCTTCTTGCGCTTCTTCTGGAAGATCCCGGCAAAGTCCGGATCAAGGCTTTGCGCCTCGGTGATCGGAGTGGCTTCGATGAGGGCCCTGGCTTCCTTCAGAAGGGATTTGGCTTCTGCATTGTCCTTGCCTGCCTGCGCAATCTCGGCCAGCTGAACAGCGCGGACGGCATCCTGGAGTTCGTTGAGGCGATAGGTAACCATCACATCGAACAGGGAATTGACCACGTTGTAGCGCTGCTTCGACTTGTCGGCGTCGAAGTTGACCGATGCCTTGACGTCATCACCTTCAAACGGATTGGGGATGCCTTCAGGCGCGTTTGCATAGGCCTCCGGATTGACAGGCAGACGCATGATCGCCGGATTGAAGAGAACCTGCTGCCCTTCCGGCGACAGCACGAATTCGATGAAGGCTTTTGCCCCTTCCGGGTTCGGAGCGTTCGCAACGACGCCGATGTTGGCCGGAACGACCGCGGTCACGGACGGATAGGCAAACTCGACCGGGAAACCGGATGCGCGGGAGGAAAAGCCGAAGAAATCGATGACCACACCCAGGCCGAAATTACCGGAGTTGACCCCGTCCGGAACGCCGAAGCTGCGCTCCGTGACCGTGTTCATGTTGCCGGAGATCCACTTCCAGTCGGACCAGCCCTTTTCCCAGCCGGCGCCCTGCAACAGGGTTTCGACGGTAAGGTGGGTCGTCCCGGAGCGCGACGGTGCGGACATGCCCACATGACCGAAGTATTCCGGCTTGGCGAGATCTGACCATTCCCTGGCCGGCTCCAGCTCGTTTGCCTGCAGGTAGCGGGTATTCCACATGATGCCGTAACCGGAGGCGGCAAAGCCGTAGTAGTAACCGTCCGGATCGTTGATGGGATAGGTGCCGATCTTTTCCGGAATGCCGTCGGACGTGATGTCGACCTTGGCCAGGAGGTTATTGCCTTTCAGGACTTCAAAGGCATCCGGGGCCGACGCCCACATGATGTCCGAAGTGTTGTTGCCGGCGGTTTCCTGAATATATTTGACCGCCGCCGAGGTTCCCTTGCTCAGGATCTCCAGTTCATAATCAAGATTGGAGGCCGCAAAAGCGGCTTCGAATGCGTCGGTCAGTTCCTTCGGAAAGGATGTGACGACCGTGACCTTTTCGGCGGCATGAAGCGTGCTTGCCGACATCAAGAGTCCAAGTGCCGTCAGGCTCAGTAATTTCCTCATCTGAATATGTCTCCTCCACTTTGAGGCAAGGTTCGAGCCCTTGCCCATTCAGCGGAGAAAACGCTATCATCAGCTAAAAATATCGGTCAAATTATTGAATTTATTGTATTTTTCGGGTCAAAAGTGACACGCGGCAGTGTCAATTATGACCCGTCTTCGTCGGCAAGCCCGCAACTCCGGAGCCGCAGGTAGAGTCGCTTGCGCGGGATTCCGAGAAGGTCCGCGGCCTCCGCCTTCCGGCCCCCCGTCTGCAGCAGGGCGTTTTGCAGCAACCGGGTTTCGAACGCGGACATTGCTGCGTCGTAGCCCTGGGCAGTATCGGCAACTGCACCCGTACCGACTTTCAAATCCGTGTCGAGCCCGATGACAAGTCTTGCCGCGATGTTGCGGATTTCCCTGACGTTGCCCGGCCAGTCGTAGGTGAGCAACTGCTTGCGTTGGCGCGATGACAGTTTCGGGCGCGGCAGGCCGTGGTTTTCCGCCGCAATTTCCAGGAAGTGTTCCATCAGGTCGATCACGTCTTCCCCGCGGTCCCGGACAGGAGGCAGCGCGAGACCCGCGACATTCATCCGGTGATAAAGATCGCTCCTGAGGCGGCCGTCCTGCACCAGGTCCGCCGGATTGGTCTTGACGCCGGCGATGACACGTATATCGACGGCAACGGGATCACCGCCGCCAAGCCTGGTGATCTTGCGTTCCTCCAGCACGCGCAAAAAGCGGGTCTGAAGGGCATTGGGCATGGAATCGAGCTCATCCAGGTAAATGGTTCCGCCATGAGCCCGTTCGATCCGTCCCGGAAAGGTGCCGTTTTCGGTTTCAAAACCGAACAGCTCACGGTCGATGTCCGTCTCCGTCACCGCGCCGCAGTTGATCGTGACGAGCGGACCGGCTGCCCGGGCGGAGAGTTCGTGCAGGCATCGGGCGGTCAGGTCCTTGCCGGTGCCGGTTTCCCCGTGCAGAAGGACATCGACGTTCAGCGGGCCGATGCGTGTGATCGTTCCGCGCAGGTCCTCCATGACCTGCGACCCGCCGATGAGCCGCTTCTGGGGATCCCGGATCCGCTGGACCTTCCGGCGCAGGGCCAGGTTCTCAAGCTGCAGCCTGCGCTTTTCCAAAGCCCGGCGCGCCGTGTCGATCAGGTGCTGCGGTTCGGTCGGCTTCTCGATGAAATCATAGGCGTTGTTCTTCATCGCCTGGATTGCGGTCTTGACGTCGCTGTGGGCCGTGATGACGATGAAGGGCACCTGCGGGGCGTTCTGCTGGATCAGGCGCAGAAATTCCAGGCCGGTGCGTCCCGGCATCCGGATATCGCTGATGACGATCCCGTTCCAGTTCGGTTCGATCCGGTCCGCGATTACATTCGCGTTCGCATAGCTGCGGACTTCGAAACCCGCCAGCTCGAGGGTTTCCTGCATTGCCTCCAGCAGATCCGCATCGTCGTCGACGAGAATGATCTCGCCCGTCTCAAGCCGAGTGCTCAATCTCCATAACCTTTTTCTTTGCCGCGCTAGGCAGCCTCAAGCGGACAGTGACCCCGCCAAGGTCGTTTTCGGCAAGTTCCAGATGCCCGCCCATGTCCTGCATGATGTTGAAGGAGATCGTCAAGCCGAGGCCGAGGCCCTTGCCGACTTCCTTGGTGGTGACGAAGGGGTCCGTCAGATGGGCCGGCGCTTGCCCCTGCAGTCCGATGCCGTCGTCGGAGATGACGATGATCGCGTCCGTTTGCGACAGCTCAGCCTCCACCCGGATATGCCCGCCACCGGCTTCCTTCATGTCGATCGCATCGATCGCATTTCCGATCACGTTGATCAGAACCTGTTCCAGCAGCACCGGATCGGCAAGCACGGCAAGGGCCTTGGCGTCATCGGTGACGGACAGACGGACCGAACTCGTTTCCAGGCGCCTTTCGAACAGCGATACGACCGGTTCGAGGGCCTGCGTGAGGGCAATGTCCTTTACGGCATAATCCGACCGGCGGGCGATGCCGTTCAAATGCTTGATGACGCGGGACATGCGGTCGGCAAGGTTCTCGACGACTTCCACCTTTGTTTCGACAGCATCGCTCTTGCCCTTGGCAAGCAGCAGGCGGAGGTTGTGCAGGTGGTGTTTCATGGCGGCGAGCGGCTGGTTCAGCTCGTGGCTGATGCCCGCCGACATCTGGCCGAGAGCCGCCAGCTTGCCGGCCTGCACAAGTTCGCGCTGTGTCAGTTTCAGCTTGTCGTAGGCGCGCCGCCGCTCCTCTATCTCCTTTTGCAGGCTCTCGTGCGTCTTGTTCAGTTCCACCACCGACGACCTGAAGATTTCCGTCGCCGCCCCCATGCGGGCGATCTCGTCATTGCCCCGTGTCGGGATGGGGGTCGACAGATTTCCTTGCGCGATTTCGATGAGGGCTTCCGCCAGCCGGTGCAGCCGGGCAACGATCTGGTTGCGGACGTAGAACAAAAGGATACCGGCACAGATGACGCCGCAAATGACCGTTGCAACGGCCAGAAGCAAGGAAGCGATGCGCAGTCTTTCTGCGGCCTGGTTGGCAAAGCTTAGCGCCGCGACGCGCCGTTCCCTGCCCAGTTCCACCAGGGCAGCCTGGAGGTCTGCGACCGCCGCCTGGGCAGCGCTCAGATCGGTGAGCGCCTGCTGCTGAAGCACGATCCGGTCACGCGAACCGGCAAAGACACCCGGATCGTCATGGGCGAAGGACTGCAGCTGCTCCAGCGATGACAGGAGTGTTTCGGTATCCGCCTTTTGAGGAACTTCAGCGAGCATCAGCTGGAGGTTGTCGAGAGCGTCGAAATTCAGCTCCTCCAGCTGACCGAGTTTTTCGGCGGTGTCCACAAAGAGCGCCTGCAGCAGGAACGTGATGGCCGTGGCGCTGCTCGCGCCAATGGTCTGCATCTGTTCGCGCAGCCGGGTTTCCTGACGCATGATCGCGGCGGCAGCGACACGGTCGGCACGCGATTGCGAGCGAACCATTTTCGAAGACAGGCTGTCGATGTTGAAGGACAGGTCCTGCAGGCGCGCGGCAACTTCGGTCTGGATGTCGATCTGCAGCCACCGAAGTTCCACCTGATATCGTTCCAGGGTCTTGTTGTTGCTTTGCAGATTGCGCGATTTCTGCAGGAAGGATTGCAGCTTCGCGCTCAGGTTCTCCTTCGCCTCGATTATCTGTTCCGTGTTGCGGGTATCGGCCAGGAGGTTCGTGTTCAGAAGAGTCGAAATGCCCCGGCTGGCGGCCTCGACGTCTTCCTGCATGCTCTTGTGATCGCGCTTTTGCGTCTGCGCGGCGATTTCCGTCGCGATGACCGCAAGCCTGGTGCCGTATTCGGAGAGTTCCGAGGCCAGGGCAATCTCGGGAATGCTTTTTTCAGTGATTTCCCTGAAGTCGCTGCGAGCCTGGGTGAAGAAGACAACCCCGATTGCCAGAATGACCCAGGTGAACGCCGCGATCGTCAGGATGGACAGCAGCAACCGGAGCCAGATCGTGCCGTGCCAGCGGCCGGTTCCCCTAGTCATGCAGGCTCACGGCGTTGCGCACGTTTTCCTCGAGTTCGGACAGCAACCGGTCGACGTCCGCCAGTTGCTCCTTGGCAGCAAGGCGCCAGGTCGCCGGGCTCCATTCCTTTGCCGCTCCCGACACGGTGGTCCCGCCGTCTGACTGAACCTTTCTTGCCTGTTCAGAGCGGACCGCATCGATCTCCGAGACTGGCAGCTGATTGAGTTTCTTCTTGATCTTTATCAGTGTGGGAACAAGGTCGGAAGGAACCTCCCGGCTGAGCTGGTCCAACCGGCGCAGCAGGTTCCTGCGCTGCACAAGGTTTCTGGTGATGAAAATGTCGAACAGGTCGTTGACGGCCAGATAACGGGTTTCGGCGAGGTCGGGATCATAGGTCGACCAGCTGAATTTCAGGGCAGCCTGGACTTCCCGGGGAAGGAGGTCCAATGACCTTTCGCGCACGGCAGCGTCCACGGGGATGCGCCTGATGTCCGAGCGGGTCAGCAATTCCTGGGAGGGTTTGCCGAGCAGGTGGTCGATGAAGAGGCGGGCCTCCTCCTGGGCCGGACCCTCCTTCAGGACCGCGATCCGGGCAGGGGCCATCATGACCGGCTGGCCGTAACGGAACCGCACCCCGTCTCCGGCTTCGGTCAGGGCAAGAAAATCGATGGAGAGGCCGACGTCGAAGCGGCCGCGCTTCAGCCCCTCTATCACACTGAAACTGCGGGCCGTGATGGTCTTGAGATTGCCGGACAGTTCCAGAATGTATTGCCAGCCCCGGTCCCAGCCCCGGTCCTGAAGAATGACCTCAAGCAGCATGTGCGTGGAGCCCGAACGCGCGGGATGCGACATCGCCACCTTGTCCTGAAAGCGCCGGTCGAGCAGATCGTTCCAGGTCGCCGGAGGCCGTCCGTCAAAACTCTCCAGCCAGCACCAGCCGACACCGGACAGGGCAAAATCGGCATAGGTGGCTCCATCCGTTCCGCCGCTGGTACGCGGGCCCAGCTTGCCCGACTTCTCCAGAAGCGAGAACGCCTCCGGAGACGATGACCAGAACAGGTCGAAGCCACGCGGATTGTCCAGGAGGATCTCCTTTACGGAGGCAACCGTGTTCTTGTTCAGAATCGTGACATTGATCGCGGGGTATTTTTTCGAGAAGTCCTCGACAAAAGGCTTGGTGAAGTAATCGGGAAAAGACGTCAGAACACGCAGGTCTCGCGCCGTTGCAGCGTCGCGGGAAGCAAGCGCCGTCAGCAAAGCGATGAAAACCACCGCAAGATAAGCCGGTATTTTCCGTAATCCTGTCGAGCCTGACATCCAGTTCCGCCTCATTTGGGCGAACCTTATATCAGAAGTCCGAAAACCACCGCAAAACATTGTGCTCTCATCAGGCGCACTGCCCGCGCTCCCGGGAAGGGACGGCTGGCGGACCGGCAAGTGTCCGTCAATATCGACTCGTTTTCTGAATGTCTCGAGCGTCGCAGGTTCTGGCAATCCGATGACCGGAATTTGGGCATCGGATGACAAATTTGCTCATGAGTTAGTCATAAGCAATCAAAAAATGATTAAAAAACAATCTATTATAACAAAAAAAATTATTTATTTGATATTATATTCCGGCTGGGTACTCTTCTGGTCACCATACGGAACCTGAAAGGAGGCCTCATGACGGCGCAATTCAAGCTGGGTCTTTTGACACCCTCATCCAACACCATCATGGAGCCGCAGTCGGCTGCGGTCGTGGCTGATCTTGAGAACGTTTCGGTGCACTTCGGCCGTTTCCGGGTGACAGAAATTTCCATGAGCGACAACGCGCTCGGGCAGTTCAAGTTCGAGCCGCAACTGGCCGCCGCCGACTTGCTGGCCGACGCCAAGGTGGACGTGATCGCCTGGAGCGGCACCTCGGGAAGCTGGATCGGCACGGACAATGACAAGGAGCTCTGCCGGCTGATCACCGAACGCACCGGTGTGCCCGCCACGACGTCGACCCTTGCCCTTTTTGCGGCCTTCGAAGCCCTGAACGTGCGCCGCTACGGGCTGGTCACGCCCTATCTTTCGGAAGTCCAGGAAGCGATCCTGCGCAACTTCAAGGAAGCGGGCTACGACTGCACCGCCGAGCGTCATCTGGAAGACAAGGGCAACTACTCCTTCGCCGAATACAGCGAGGAAACAATTGCCGAAATGGTGCGCGCCACCGCGGGATCAAAACCGGATGCCATCGCCATTCAATGCACGAACTTCAACGGCACGCGGATCGCGCCGCAGCTTGAGCGCACGCTCGGGATCCCGGTGCTCGACAGCGTGTCCTTCACGATCTGGCACAGCATGAAACTGGGCGGGTTCGACCCGCGCCAGGTCAAGGGATGGGGTCGCCTGTTCCAGGAGGGCGGCGACTGACGCCCTCCTGTTCCGGGCCCCCTTAAGGCCGACAAAGAAGCGGCCGGTCAACAACTCTTTCCAACATCACAACCAGGAGATGATGATGAGAAAAGCCTTCCATTTGGTCACGGCCGTGGCCTTCATGTTCGGCGCGGGTGGCGCCATGGCGGAGACCTACAATCTGAAGGTTCTCGGCCAGCCGGTGGCCACCGGGCTCATTCAGAAAAACGTCGAACAGCCGTTTTTCGAGAACTTCGCGGAACGCAGCGGGATCGATGCCAAGACGGATTACAAGCCGCTGGACGTCACCGGCATCAAGGACACCGAAGAACTGCGGATCCTGAAGTCCAAGCTGTTCGATATCGTTTCCCTGCGCATGTCGCAAGTTTCCAGGGACGAGCCGACCATACTCGGTCTCGATCTGGTCGGTCTGAACCCGGACTATGAAACCGGCCGCAAGACGGTTGCCGCCTTCGAGAGCGTCGTCGACAAGCAGCTTCAGGCAAAATTCAACACCAAGCTGCTGGGCGTCTGGCCCTTCGGTCCGCAAGTCCTCTTCTGCAAGCCGGAAATCGGCCAGCTCGGCGACCTGAAGGGCAAAAAGGTGCGGGTCTATGACCAGAACCTGGCCAACTTCGTCTCTTCCGTCGGCGGAACACCGGTGCCGATCGGCTTCCCGGACGTACATCAGTCCCTGGCCCGAGGCGTGGTGGACTGTGCCATTACCGGACCGAGCTCGGCCAACTCCGCAGGCTGGCCCGAGGTCACGAATTACATGTTGCCGGTCGCCTTCCAGCTGGCGCTGAACGGGTACGGAATCAACCTCGATACCTACAATTCCATGACACCGGAAGACCAGCAGAAGCTCGAGGCAGCATTCGATTCACTGGTCGACGAGATCTGGGAATACTCCGAGGAGCTGTTCGACGATGCCGTGCGCTGCAATGTCGGTGAGGAGCCCTGCAAAACGGTCAAGAAATATGACCTGAAGATGGTTCCGATCAGCGATGCCGACCGGACGATCATCGGTAACGCCGTGAGCGAGGTTTCCTTCCCGGCCTGGGCCGAGGTCTGCGATGCGCAGAACGCCACCTGCTCGGCCGACTGGAAGACCGCCTTGGGCATTGCCAACTGACCGGACTACGGAAGGCGGCACAGCCGCCTTCCGACCCGGCGGGAAAGGAACCCCCAAATGGAATACCTCGCACAGCTGGCCAGCCGCCTGTTCGGCATTGCGCTGGTCGCGCTTTCGGCCTTCGTGTCCATCGAAACATTGGCTCGCAAACTGTTCAATTTCTCCTTCGAGGGCGCAGACGAACTCGGCGGATATGTGCTTGCGGTCGGCTCGAGCCTGGCCTTCGCGGTGGCACTGGTCGATCGCGCGCATATCCGGATCGATGTGCTGCACGCCCGCTTTCCGGCACGCTTGCAGGCCGTCATGGACTGGATCTCGATTGTCTCGATCGCGCTCTTCGGGCTTTTCATTCTCTATGTCGGACGCATCGTCATTCTGGACACGCTCAGCTACGGCAGCACCGCGCCGACACCCTGGGCAACACCGCTCATCTATCCGCAGGCCGCCTGGTATGGCGCGCTTGGTCTGTTCGCGATCTCGGCAATCTGGCTTGCCGGCAAGGCGACCGGACTGGTGCTGACAGGCCGCCTCGACAAGGTGTCGGAAGCTTTCCATCCAAAGGGAGCCATTGAGGAGCTCGAGGAGGAGATGAGCGACCTCGAACGCCGCTGACGGCAACCGCCGGAGCAATGCACGGCGGCAGACAATCCGGGAAAGGGATAATAATGGGAATCGGATCGGTATTTGTCGGCTTCTTCAGCATGATGGGCCTGCTGCTCTTGAGCTTCCCCATAGCGGTCATCATGGTGGTCCTGGGCGTGATCGGAGGGGTCCTGCTTTACGGGTGGCCCTTGTTGAACTCCATGGGGCCGGTGATCTGGGGTGTTCAGAACGAAAACATTCTGACGGCGATACCGCTGTTCATCCTGCTCGGCGAGCTGTTGCTGCGCAGCGGCATCGCCGACCGCATGTACGGCACGCTGGCGCTCTGGCTCGGGCGGTTGCCCGGTGGTCTTCTGCACACCAATATTGGCTGTTGCTCCCTGTTCGCCGCGACTTCCGGGTCGTCGGTGGCAACGGCCGCGACTGTCGGCACCGTGGCGCTGCCGGCCCTCAAGAGCCGGGGCTACGGCGCCCGTCAGGCGCTGGGGTCTCTGGCCGCAGGCGGCACGCTCGGCATTCTGATCCCCCCGAGCGTCAACCTGCTGATCTACGGCTCGCTAGCCAATGAATCGATCGGACGGCTGTTCATCGCCGGAATTGTTCCCGGCATCGCGCTGACCCTCGTCTTCATGCTCTATATCGCGATTGAATCGAAGATTTTTCCGGGCGGGAACGGCCATGCCGAGCACAAGGCGCCGCTGTCCGAGCGCATCGCCTCCCTGGTGCATCTTGTGCCTCCGGCGGTGATTTTCTCCATCGTCATGGGATCGATCTACTTCGGTATTGCCACGCCGACGGAATCCGCCGCTCTTGGCGTCGTCACCGCGCTCGCCTTTGCATGGCGGGAGGGCAAGCTGAGCCTCGAGTTCTTCGATCACTGTTTCCGGCAGACCGCCAAGACAACCGGCATGATCCTGCTGATCATCACGGCGGCCTTCATGCTGAACGTCACTCTGGCCCTTGGCGGGATCGCCCAGACGATGACGTCCTGGGTGGCCTCCTTCGGCCTCTCGCCGGCGGCCCTTCTGATGGCCCTGATCGTCTTCTACCTGTTCCTGGGCATGTTCATGGACGTCTTGTCGATGCAGGTGCTGACCATTCCGGTGGCCCTGCCGATCGTGACCGCAGTCGGTATCGATCCGATCTGGTTCGGCATCTTCATCGTGCTGATGTGCGAGCTCGGAATGATCACGCCGCCCGTGGGGATGAACCTCTACGTGGTGCAGGGCGTGCGCAAGGACGGCGGGCCGTTCCGTGACGTGGTCTACGGCGCGATCCCCTACGCCCTGATCATGATCCTGTTCACCCTTCTTCTGATCGCAATGCCGGAACTGGTGCTGTGGTTGCCGAACTCGATGATGGGACACTGAGCCATGACAGGTGAAACCTGGCGTCTCGGCGCCTCGGAGTTGAGCCGCGCCTATCGTGCGGGCAAGACCAATCCGGTCGAAGTCGTCGATCAGCTTCTAAGCCGGATCGAGAAGCTCAACCCCGGCCTCAACGCCTATGTCGCCTTGGCGCCGGATCTGTCGGCGCAGGCGGAAGAGAGCGCGGCGCGGCTCAAGCGCGGTGCGCAGCTCTCTCCCCTGGATGGGGTTCCGATTGCCCTGAAGGACAATCTCGTGATGCGCGGACTGCCCGCGACCTGGGGAAGTGACGTGTTCACGGCTGTCCGGGAAACCGACGAATTGCCGGTCCGGCGTCTGCGCAACGCCGGCGCTATTCTGGTCGGCAAGACCAATTGTCCCGAGTTTGCCGTCGAAGGCTACACCGCCAACCGGAAGTTCGGTGTCACGGGCAACCCATGGAACCCGCAACTGACGCCCGGGGGATCTTCGGGCGGCGCGGTGGCCGCGGTTGCCGCAGGTCTGGCCACGGCGGCCCTCGGTACAGACGGTGGCGGCTCCATCCGGCGCCCTGCCGGATACACCGGCCTCTACGGACTGAAGCCGACCATCGGGGCCATACCGCGTGACGGCGGCCTGCCGCAGGTTCTGCTCGACTTCGAAGTGGTCGGTCCGCTGACCCGCACGGCAGGCGACTTGCGGCTGATCTTCGATGTTCTGGCGGGTCCTGACCGGTTGGACCCACGCTCACGCGCGGCCGGACCTGCCGACACGGCAGGAGACGGGCTGAAGGTTCTTTATGTCGAACAGTTCGGGGACAATCCCTGCGACGCGGAAATCCGGGCTTCTGCCCGGGCGGCTGCGGACTTGCTGTCGTCGCTTGGACATGAAGTCACTCCAGGTCCGCTGCCGCTGGACCTGGACCCGATCAACC
>NZ_JBNKYW010000066.1:0-55164 GCF_050301095.1 Roseibium sp. | reverse complement strand
ACGCTGTCGGCGACGCCGATCCCGCGCACGCTGCAGCTGGCATTGACCGGAGTGCGCGAACTGTCGCTGATCTCGACGCCGCCGGTTGACCGGCTCGCCGTGCGCACCTTCGTGTCGCCCTTCGATCCGCTGATCATCCGGGAAACCCTGTTGCGCGAACGTTATCGCGGTGGCCAGAGTTTCTATGTCTGCCCGCGCATTTCCGACCTGGCGGACGTGAAGGCTTTCCTGGATCAGCACGTGCCGGAACTGAAGGTCGCCGTCGCCCACGGCCAGATGGCGCCGGGCGAACTCGATGACATCATGAATGCCTTCTACGACGGGAGCTACGACGTTCTCCTGTCGACGACGATCGTCGAATCCGGTCTCGATATCCCGACCGCCAACACCATGATCGTCCATCGCGCCGACATGTTCGGTCTTGCCCAGCTCTACCAGATCCGCGGCCGCGTCGGCCGGTCCAAGGTCCGCGCCTATGCGCTTCTGACGCTGCCCGCCAACAAGACGCTGACCAAGACGGCGGAACGGCGTCTGAAAGTGCTCCAGTCGCTCGATTCGCTGGGAGCGGGCTTCCAGCTTGCCAGCCACGACCTCGACATTCGCGGGGCGGGAAACCTGCTTGGCGAGGAACAGTCCGGCCATATCAAGGAAGTCGGATTCGAGCTTTACCAGCAAATGCTGGAAGAAGCGGTCGCACAGCTGAAAGACGGCGGTGTGGCGGCTGGAGAAGAGCAATGGTCGCCGCAGATCAACATCGGCACGCCGGTGCTCATTCCGGACAATTATGTCGCCGATCTGCAATTGCGCCTGCAGCTCTATCGGCGCTTGGGGGATGTGGCGGAAGCAGAGGAAATTGATGCCTTTGGCGCCGAGCTGATCGACCGGTTCGGGCCGCTGCCGGAGGAAGTGCAGCACCTTCTCAAGATCGTCTACATCAAGGGACTGTGCCGCAAGGCGAATGTGGAGAAGGTGGATGCCGGTCCGAAGGGCATCGTCATCAGCTTCCGGAATGCCGAATTCGCAAATCCCGCAGGGCTCGTCTCCTATATCGCGGAACAAGGCGTGCTTGCCAAAATACGTCCGGACCAGAAGGTCGTGCTGACGCGGGACTGGGAGAAAACCGATTCGCGTCTGAAAGGCACCGCGACGATCCTGACGAAGCTGGCGCGGCTGGCGGCGGCTTGAGGGGCAGGAGGGGGCTCGGTCAGGGTGTTCCTTCCGGCCAGGCTTTCTCACCCACGAGCGGGACGAAGGCGACTTCGCCCTGGTTTTCCGTCACGAAGGACGTTTCGGAAAGGCGCCGGATGCGTTTGAGCATCTGGTAGCGGGCGCTTGTGCCGACGGGGATAACCATGCGCCCGCCAACCTTCAATTGCAGCTTCAATTCCTCCGGTGCGGCAGGCGCGCCTGCCGAGACCAGAATGGCATCGAAGGGAGCTTCGTCCGGGCAGCCGATGCTGCCGTCTGTGCATCTGATATCGACGTTGGTGATATTGGCTGAAAGCAGGTTCTGGCGTGCTGCTTCGGCCAGTTGCGGAATGCGTTCGATACCGACGACCTGCTTGGACAGTTTGGCGAGAACCGCGGCCGCGTAACCGGAGCCTGTCCCTATTTCGAGCGTCTTGCTGTCTCCATTGAGTTCCAGCAATTCGCACATGAGGGCGACGACATAGGGCTGGGAAATCGTCTGGCCGAAGCCGATGGAAAGAGGGCCGTCGCAATAGGCGGCAATCCGCTGCGAAGGGTCGATGAAGAGGTGGCGGGGGACTGAGCGCATGGCGTTCAGGACCCTTTCGTCCCGGATCCCTCGGGCGCGAATTTGCCGCTGCACCATTTCCCTGCGCTGAGACCCGTATGGTTCCATGGAGTAGCCCGCTTTCCCGGGTAATTGGCCGTGTCCCGGTTGAGGAGGGCTTGGACATGTGAACTTCGGCCCGCCTCAAGACTCTATTAAGCCTAACGCGGCATAGTATCCGGATAAAGAGGCCATGAGTTCAAGTGTTAAGGTCCAACGTGCCCCGAGCAGCCACACGTCAACGAAAACAGTCCTTTCTCCGCCGCCTGATCACGCCTGCAATTGCGATTGCGGCACTTGGCTACTTCGGTTTCCATGCCATGAGCGGGGAGCTCGGAATTGTCGGGCGCGCAATGATCGAGCGCCAGGTATCCGAACTCGAAGCGGAGCTTGAGGTGCTGACTGCGGAGCGGCAGGAGTTGTTTTCCCGGGTTAGTCTGCTGCGCCCGGAAAGCCTCGATCCGGACATGCTGGATGAACGGGCCAGGCTCAATCTCAACCTCGTGCATGCCAACGAGCTGGTTGTGTTGCGTCCCGGGCATCGTTACGATGTAAACTGATTTTCGGTTTATTTTTAGAAATTAACCTAAGCCGAGTTAAAACAAAAATTTTTTAATAATTGCAAAGGGCTATTTCAAAAAATCGGCGTGGAATACACGGATTGGATTGACAGCGGCGACAAGTTAAGTTGCAGCTACCTGTCTTAGGGGAAACGTCACGCCGAGAAGAGGGTTATGGCCACAGCATCGAAGACCACTTCCGCTAGCTCCAAGAGCGCCAGCCGGACCCGCAGCACCGCCAAGAAAGCGAAGCCTGCGATCGCCACGTTCGATAAGGACCAAGAACTTCACGCTTACCGCGAAATGCTTCTGATCCGCCGATTTGAGGAAAAAGCCGGACAATTGTACGGCATGGGCCTCATTGGCGGTTTCTGTCATCTGTACATCGGGCAGGAAGCTGTCGTTGTCGGTCTGCAGATGGCCAAGAAGGACGGTGACCAGATGATCACCGGCTACCGTGACCATGGCCACATGCTGGCGATGGACCTGGACCCCAAGGGCGTCATGGCGGAGCTGACCGGGCGCCGCGGCGGCCTGTCGAAGGGCAAGGGCGGTTCCATGCACATGTTCTCCAAGGAGAAGCATTTCTACGGCGGTCACGGCATCGTCGGCGCCCAGGTGTCCCTCGGCACCGGTCTCGGATTCGCCAACAAGTACCGCGAGAACGGCAATGTCGCGATGGCCTTCTTCGGCGACGGTGCCTCCAACCAGGGGCAGGTCTACGAAAGCTTCAACATGGCCGAGCTCTGGAAGCTGCCGGTCGTCTATGTCATCGAAAACAACAAATACGGCATGGGCACCAGCGTTTCGCGTGCCTCTGCCACCACCGACCTTTCCCAGCGTGGCGCCTCCTTCGGCATCCCGGGCGAACAGGTCGACGGCATGGATGTGCGCGCGGTGAAGGCGGCTTCCGAAAAGGCCCTGGAATGGTGCCGCTCCGGCAAGGGGCCGTACATCCTGGAGATGATCACCTACCGCTACCGCGGTCACTCAATGTCCGACCCGGCCAAATACCGGTCCAAGGACGAAGTTCAGAAAATGCGCACCGAGCACGACCCGATCGAGCAGGTCCGCAAGCGTCTTCTCGACAACGGCTGGGCGACCGAGGATGACCTGAAGGCCATCGACAAGGACGTCCGGGCCAAGGTCGCGGAAGCCGCGGAATTTGCGCAGACCGATCCGGAACCGGATGTCTCTGAACTCTACACCGATATTCTGCTTTAACGCCGGGGATACTCATGCCGATCGATATTTTGATGCCGGCGCTTTCGCCGACAATGGAAGAAGGCAAGCTCGCCAAGTGGCTCAAGGCCGAGGGCGACGCCGTTACCGCAGGCGACGTGATCGCCGAAATTGAAACCGACAAGGCTACCATGGAAGTCGAAGCTGTCGATGAAGGCACGCTCGGCAAGATCCTGGTTGCCGAAGGCACCGACAACGTCAAGGTCAACGAGAAGATCGCCGTTCTCCTGGCCGATGGAGAAGATGCCAGCGCAATCGATGCCGCCGCGGCTGCTCCGGCTGCCGCCGCTCCGGCTCCGGTTGCCGCAGAGGCGCCGAGCGCTCCGGCTGCAGCTCCGGTGCCGGCCGCGCCTGTTGCCTCCGAACCCGCCGAGGACCCGGAAGTTCCGGCCGGTACAGCGATGAAATCCTCCACCGTTCGCGAAGCCCTGCGCGATGCGATGGCCGAGGAGATGCGCCGCGATCCGGACGTCTTCATCATGGGTGAGGAAGTCGCCGAATACCAGGGCGCTTACAAGATCACGCAAGGGTTGCTGGACGAGTTCAGCGCCAAGCGCGTTATCGACACGCCTATCACCGAGCACGGCTTTGCCGGTCTCGGCGTCGGCGCCGCGATGGCGGGTCTCAAGCCGATCGTCGAGTTCATGACCTTCAACTTCGCCATGCAGGCGATCGACCAGATCATCAACTCCGCCGCCAAGACGCTCTATATGTCAGGTGGCCAGATGGGGGCTCCGATCGTCTTCCGCGGCCCGAACGGGGCGGCCGCGCGCGTGGGTGCTCAGCACTCGCAGGACTACGCCTCCTGGTATGCGCATGTTCCGGGGCTGAAAGTGGTTCAACCCTATTCGGCTGCTGATGCGAAGGGCCTGCTCAAGGCCGCGATCCGCGACCCGAACCCGGTTATCTTCCTGGAAAACGAAATCCTCTACGGGCAATCCTTCGAGATCCCCGACATGGACGATTTCGTCCTGCCGATCGGCAAGGCCAAGATCGAACGGGGCGGCACGGACGTGACCCTGGTCTCCTGGGGTATCGGCATGACCTACACTCTTAAGGCGGCAGACGAACTGGCCGGAATGGGCATTTCCGCCGAGGTGATCAACCTGCGCACGATCCGTCCGCTCGACATCGACACGGTGCTTGCTTCCGTCCGCAAGACGGGCCGCATCGTCACGGTGGAAGAAGCCTTCCCGATGTGCTCGGTGTCTTCGGAAATCGCCTTCCAGGTTCAGGAAAGGGCCTTCGACTATCTCGATGCCCCGATCCTGCGCGTGACCGGCAAGGACGTTCCGATGCCTTACGCCGCAAACCTGGAAAAGCTGGCGCTGCCGAGCGTTGCGGAAGTCATCGACGCGGTCAAGGCCGTGACATACACAGCCTGAGGCGGGGGAAACGGACATGCCAATCAATATCACCATGCCGGCCCTTTCCCCGACCATGGAAGAGGGCAACCTGGCCAAATGGCTGGTCAAGGAAGGCGATCAGGTTTCCGCTGGCGATGTGATCGCCGAGATTGAAACCGACAAGGCGACCATGGAAGTGGAAGCGGTCGATGAAGGCACGGTCGGCAAGATCGTCGTGCAGGCCGGGACGGAAGGCGTGAAGGTCAACGAGCTGATCGCCGTGCTCCTTGAAGATGGCGAAGATGCAAGTGCTATCGATACTGCCGGCGGCAGTTCATCTTCTGCACCGTCCGAAAAGAGCGAAGTTCCGGCAGTTCCCGAGAGCGCTCCCGCCATTGAGGTCGGGGCAAAGGCGGCAACCGATCCGGTTCCTGCACCCAAAACCGCGGACGGCGGGCGTATTTTCGCGTCCCCGCTTGCCCGCCGGCTGGCGCAGCTCAACGGTCTCGACCTGAAGGCGCTTTCCGGCTCCGGTCCGCACGGCCGGATAGTGAAGCGCGACATCGAAGCAGCTCTTGCTGCCGGTACGGGCAAGGCCGCTCCCGCCGCCACCGAAGCTCCGAAAGCCGCCGCCGCTCCGGCGCCGGCAACCGGTCCGTCCGCGGATCAGGTGCTGAAGCTCTTCGAGGAAGGCTCTTACGAGCTCGTGCCGCATGACGGCATGCGCAAGACCATCGCCAAGCGCCTGACCGAATCCAAGCAGACCATTCCGCACTTCTACGTCTCCGTGGACTGCGAACTGGATGCGCTGCTGGCCTTGAGGGCCCAGCTAAACAGCGCGGCGGCGACCGACAAGGACGGCAAGCCGGCCTACAAGCTGTCGGTCAACGACATGACCATCAAGGCGCTGGCGCTTGCTCTTCGCGATGTGCCGGACGCGAACGTCTCCTGGACCGACGACAACATGGTCATGCACAAGCATGCCGATGTCGGCGTTGCGGTTTCGATCCCGGGCGGTTTGATCACCCCGATCATCCGGCGCGCGGAAGAAAAGCCGCTCTCCGTCATTTCCAACGAAATGAAGGACTACGGTAAACGTGCGAAAGAGCGGAAACTGAAGCCTGAGGAGTACCAGGGCGGCACCACTGCGGTTTCCAACATGGGCATGATGGGCGTGAAGAACTTCTCGGCCGTCGTCAACCCGCCGCATGCGACCATCCTGGCGGTCGGCGCGGGTGAAAAACGCCCGGTCGTGAAGGACGGCGAACTGGCGGTTGCCACCGTCATGAGCGTGACGCTCTCCACCGACCACCGCTGTGTGGACGGTGCGCTTGGTGCGGAACTGCTCGCCGCCTTCAAGGGCTACATCGAAAATCCGATGAGCATGCTCGTCTGAGGCAGCTCTCCGGCGCGGCGGCAACGCCGCGCCGTTTTTGAACGATGACTTCTTTCGCCGGGGAAAACACCATGGCTGATACCAACTACGACGTGATCATCATCGGTTCCGGGCCGGGTGGTTACGTGACCGCCATCCGTTCCGCGCAGCTCGGTTTCAAGACCGCGATCGTCGAGCGCGAGCACATGGGCGGCATCTGCCTCAACTGGGGCTGCATTCCGACAAAGGCGCTGCTTCGGTCTGCCGAGATCTACCACTACATGCAGCACGCCAAGGACTATGGCCTCAGCGCCGACAACATTTCCTTCGATCCGGCTGCTGTCGTCAAGCGCTCGCGCGGGGTTTCCGGCCAGCTCAATGGCGGCATCGGCTTCCTGATGAAGAAGAACAAGGTCGACATCCTCTGGGGCGAGGGCAAGGTCTCCAAGGTCGGCGAAGTCACCGTTTCAAAGACTGCCAAGAAGGCCATGGAACCGCAGCACCCGGCGCCCAAGGGCACCAAGGGCGAGGGCGTCTACAAGGCCAAGCACATCATTCTGGCGACCGGCGCGCGCCCGCGTGTCATTCCGGGCATCGAGCCGGACGGCAAGGACATCTGGACCTATTTCGAGGCCATGGTTCCGCCGTCCATGCCGAAGTCCCTGATCGTGATGGGCTCCGGCGCCATCGGCATCGAATTCGCGTCCTTCTACAAGACCATGGGCGCCGATGTGACGGTCATCGAAATGATGCCGACAATCATGCCGGTCGAGGATCCGGAAATCTCCGGCCTTGCCAAGAAGCAGATGGAAAAGCAGGGCATCAAATTCCTGCTCGACGCCAAGGTTTCGCAAGTCAAGAAAGGCGCCGGCGGCGTCACGGCGACCGTGGAAACCAAGGACGGCAAGAAGCAGGACCTGACCGCGGAGAAGATGATCTCCGCTGTCGGTGTCGTCGGCAACATCGAAAACCTCGGCCTGGAAGCGCTCGGCGTCAAGACCGACCGCGGCTGTGTCGTGATCGACGGCTACGGCCGCACCAATGTTCCGGGCATCTATGCCATCGGTGACGTTGCCGGTCCTCCAATGCTGGCCCACAAGGCCGAGCATGAAGGCGTCATTTGCGTTGAAAAGATCGCCGGCAAGGACGTCCACGCGATGGACAAGTCCATGATCCCGGGCTGCACCTACTGCAATCCTCAGGTTGCCTCTGTCGGCCTGACCGAGCCGAAGGCGAAAGAAGCCGGCTACGACATCAAGGTCGGCCGCTTCCCGTTCATCGGCAACGGCAAGGCGATTGCGCTCGGTGAGCCGGACGGCATGATCAAGACAATCTTCGATGCCAAGACCGGCCAGTTGCTGGGCGCTCATATGGTCGGCGCGGAAGTGACCGAGCTCATCCAGGGCTATGTGGTCGCCATGAACCTGGAAACGACCGAAGAAGACCTGATGCACACGGTCTTCCCGCATCCGACCCTTTCGGAGATGATGAAAGAGTCCGTTCTCGACGCCTATGGCCGCGTCCTGAACATGTAGGCAAAATTGCCGATCCAAGGATTGGACCCGGACGGCAAAGCGGTTAACGTGGAGCCGTCTGGGTTTTGGGGCAAAGGGAGCCTTCATTATGGATGTCAAAGCAATTTTGATCTGGGTCGTGATCGGTATTCTCGCCGGCTGGCTGGCGAGTGTTGTCGTGGGAGGCGGTGGCCTGATCCGCTATCTCATCACGGGACTGATCGGGGCGTTTGTCGGCGGTTTCCTGTTCAACGTCACCGGCATCAACATCAACCTCGGCAATGCATACGTAAATCAGATTGTGGTCGCGGCCATCGGGGCTGTTGTCGTGGTGCTGCTGGCGCGGCTGATAGCCTAGGGACTTCAAACAGGAGCTCGCGATGGGCTGGATTATTACCATCATCATTGGTCTCGTCGCGGGCGCCATTGCGCATCGGGTGCTGAACAGCCGGGGCGGGTTTCTGGGCAGTCTCGTGGTTGGACTTGTCGGCGCCTTGGTCGGCGGGGAACTGGCGCATCTTCTGAACCTCAATGTCACGGGCGGATTGCTCGACCGGCTGATCGTGGCCGTTCTCGGCTCAATCTTGTTCTTGTTCCTCTGGAGAAAAGTGTTCAAGTGACAAAGCCGTCCGAGAACTTCCCCGATATCGACGCCTTTCCGATCACAACCCAGGACAAGCTTCGCTATGCCGACACAGACCGGCAGGGGCATGTCAACAACGCGGTCTTCGCGACGTTCCTGGAGACGGGCCGGGTCGAGCTGCTTTTCCGCGACCGGCTCGCGGAGGAGGGGACGGCCTTCGTGATCGCCCGCCTGGAACTGGACTTCCTGTCCGAAATCAACTGGCCCGGGAGTGTGGAAATCGGCACCGCGGTGCTTGAAGTCGGCCGGAGTTCGTTCAAGCTGTTCCAGAAGGTTTTTCAGGATGGCAGGCCGGTTGCGCAGGCAGTGACGGTTATCGTTCAGATGAATGAAGCCACCCGAAAGTCCCATCCGCTTGGCGACAGGGCGCTGCAGCGCCTCGAAGAATTGACCAGACCTGCGTCAGACACATAGCTGGCTCGCCAGCTTTATGGCTTGACCTTTCAGGGGAATGAAGACACTTAAAGCCCATGGTTACGATCGTCGACACGCTTAATCGCCCCCAGGAAAAATCCGATGCGCGTCCGCGCCATCCGGAAAAGGCCCACCGTCCGGACAATCCCGTTCAGCGCAAGCCGAAATGGATCCGCGTCAAGGCTCCGACATCTCCGGTCTATCGCGAGACCCAGAATGTCGTGCGCGACAACAATCTGGTGACCGTTTGCGAAGAGGCAGGTTGTCCCAATATCGGTGAATGCTGGTCGAAAAAGCATGCCAGTTTCATGATCCTTGGAGACACCTGCACCCGTGCGTGCGCCTTCTGCAACGTGCGCACCGGCATGCCGGGACCGGTTGATCCGAAGGAAGCGCAAGGCGTGGGTGATGCGGTTGCTGCCATGGGGCTGGAACATGTCGTCATCACATCAGTGGACCGGGACGATCTTGACGACGGCGGTGCACAGCACTTCGCCGATGTGATTGCGGCCATCCGCAAGGCGTCGCCTTCGACCACTATTGAAGTGCTGACACCGGACTTCCTGCGCAAAGACGGCGCACTTGAAATCGTCGTTGCCGCCAAGCCGGATGTGTTCAACCACAATCTGGAAACGGTGCCGTCCAAATACCTTACCGTTCGGCCGGGTGCCCGCTATTTCCACTCCATCCGACTTCTTCAGAAGGTGAAGGAACTGGACCCGGAAATGTTCACCAAATCCGGCATCATGGTCGGGTTGGGCGAAGTACGGAACGAAGTTCTGCAGCTCATGGATGACCTCCGGGCCGCGGATGTCGATTTCCTGACCATCGGGCAATATCTCCAACCGTCCAAAAAACATCATCCGGTCATGTCCTTCGTGACGCCGGAAGAGTTCAAGGGCTATGAGCGCATTGCCTATGCCAAGGGCTTCCTGAAAGTGTCGGCCAGTCCGCTGACGCGGTCTTCGCATCATGCCGGCGAGGACTTTGCGGATCTTCGTGCCGCGCGCCAGGCCAAGCTCGGTCACTGACACGATCCCCGGATAACCTTCGAGCGCAGCGAATGCCCAGTTTTTCCTCCACGCATAAGGTCAAACACAAGGCGGAAGACATGTTCCGCCTTGTCGCCGATGTGGAGCAATATCCGAAGTTCGTGCCGCTCTGCCAGGATCTGCATGTGCGCGGGCGCAAGGAACTGGCAAATGGCCATACCGTTCTGATCGCGGACATGACAGTTGCCTACAAGATGTTCAAGGAGACTTTCACCAGCCGGGTAGAGCTGCGCCCGGACGAGAAGTCAATCCTCGTTGAATACCTCGATGGTCCGTTCAAGCATCTGGAAAACAAGTGGACTTTCGAGGAAGCGGGCGAAGACGTTTGCAACGTCGGCTTTTTCATTTCCTATGAATTCCGCAGCCGGACCCTCGGCTCGTTGATGGGCGTCATGTTCGACAAGGCCTTCAGAAAATTCTCAAGCGCCTTTGAGGCCCGCGCAGATGAGGTCTACGGGACCTGACAGGCGGACCTTGCAGTCTTTACCGGAAAATATGCGGCTTATTTGAACTGCTTGAAGGCGTCCCGAATGATGCGGAGGCGGCTCGATTGCATGTCAAGCGGCTGGTTTTCCGCACGGATCCGTTCTACCTCCTTCTTGTTGAGGCCAAGGTCGTCAAGAGTGGCAAAGGCTGAATAATCTGCGCAGACAACCTTTCTAGCCGTACCGTCTCCGACATCTTCCTCCAGAATGAGCTTGCGCCCGGCCGCAGCTTCTTCTTCCGTCCACAAGATCGTGCTTGAGGAAACCCAGAAGGGCCTTTGGCAGTAGGAAGCCTTGTAATAGCCGTCCTTCGGTTTTGTCAGGATCTCGTGGGAACCGGTGAAGCCGCCGTTGGAGTACTGGGAACGTATATAGAAATCGCTTTGAGCCAGAGCGGTTTCCACCTGTAACCCGCTGCCCAAGACCATGATCGCCAGGAACGCCGTCAAGCGTTTCATTGCCTGTTCCCTTTCCCTTGTTTTCAGCTCACCTTGTAAAATTCAAAACAAGTATATAACGCGCCGCTTACTCAGGCCTTACCGGCATTTTGTTTTTCCCATCAGTCGCTGTGGTAGGATTTGGCCGCATCGTCTCCCGAATTCAGGCGGAAGGAATCCCGGATAACCGCGAAGCGGTTCACACGCTGTTCCGTCGTGCCGTCGTTCTGGATGACAAGCCTCGGATCTTCCTCAACGCCGAGGTCCTTCAATGTCACCTGCTGTTCGGGGTGGTCGCAAATCGGCCGCCAGCCTTTTCCGCGGTTGAATTCCACCCGCACGACATAGTCCCGCTCGACTTCAAGCTGCGTCCAGGCGACCGTCGCATAGCGTACATAGTAGGAATAACCGCAGTATTTAACCTCGATCAGGCCTTCGGACATTCTGTCGTAAATCTTGTGAGATCCCCGGAAAACATGATTTTCATCCCTGGAAATGATGAAGATATCTGCGGGGTTGGGTATATCGCTTCCGGCAAACGCATCGGTCGCCGCGAAGAGAAAAGCGGCGCCTGCAAGTAAATACCGGTAGATAGACATTTTCAATGACCCTTGTCGGGGAAACTACGCGCGAACTGGTTTTATCCAGTCGTGACTGTACAATTGAAGTTTGTAAAACTCGTTTCGAAAGACAAATTCGATTTATTCAAAATGTATCTAATTCTTCTGGTTGCTTATTGGGAGGCGACTCTCTTACAGAACCGATTGAATTATGAACAGTCGATCCCCGGCAGGTGCCGCTCGGGGTATGTCGGCGCAACTGCATTATTTGGAATGGTAGCTGCCTGAAGTCTCGTCTCTGCTGGTCTGAAAGAGAGCGCCGATGGCAGACAGGCGGCTTTGCGGGTCAGGGGTGTCGGCCTGGATTTGCAGCAGTTCCTGCGGACTGATGGCGATGCCGAGATCGTCGAGGGTAACCTGCTGTTCGGGTTCCCGGCAGATCGGCCGCCAGCCGCGTCCGAAATTGAACTCGAGCTGAACCGTGTGGCCGCGTTCGGATTCCACCTGCGTCCAGGCAACTGTGAAGCTCCGGACGAAATAGTCACGGTCGCAATAGGTTACCTTGCTCAAGCCCTGCGCGTCCTCCAGGAACAGTTTGTGGCTGCCGACGAACTGGCCGCCACGATCCCGGGAAATCAAATAAAAATCGCCATGCTGAGGGAGTGTGCCCGCGGTTGTTGTGGCGGTAAGGGTCAGCGTTCCACCGAGAAACAAAAGGGCCGCGGTCGTTGTTGTTGTCATATTCATGATGATGATGGGGCTTCTTTCAACGGAGCTTTTCGCGGGACTATAGAAAAGCCGTTTCAGGAAACCCAGCACAAGATCAGGGCAGACTTAACGGGAATTTACTCAGGAAATCGCATTTAAAATCGATGTCAAAGCAGTCTGCACGGTTGCCAGGCGGATTTCCTGACGTCCTTGGCCAGAAAACCGGCAGTGAACGTGTTCCGTTGGCCGGTTCTCGCACGCAATGGCGATGTGAACTGTTCCAACGGGTTTTTCCGCGCTGCCGCCTCCGGGACCCGCTATCCCGGTCACCGATACCGCGACTTGTGCGTTCGATCGCGCCAACGCACCGTCTGCCATGGCAACGGCTACTTCCTTGCTGACCGCACCAACCTTTTGAATGAGGTCTGAGGGAACCCCGAGCAGGTCTGACTTTGCTTCGTTGGAATACGTGACAAAGCCCCGGTCCACGACTTCCGAGGAGCCTGCGATTTCCGTAAGCGCAGCACAGATGAGCCCTCCCGTACAGGACTCGGCGGTTGCGACCATCCAGCCTTTGGTCTTGAGCGCCTTGAGGGCCGCTGTCACAAGCGGCGCCAGATCATCAAGGTTCTTCGCTGGTCCATCCGTCATGGCTCACCTCATTCGGTTCCGTCTAAGGGCAGGCGAACCGTCACGCTTGCCAAAGCTGCAATGCCTTCCTTGCGTCCGGTGAAGCCGAGTTTTTCCGAAGTCGTTGCCTTGACGGATACACGCGATAAGGGCATTGCGCAAATGGCGGCGATCGACGTTCGGATCCGGTCCCTGTGAGGTCCGATCTTGGGTTCCTCGCAAACGACGGTGACGTCGATATGTGCAATTCGGCCGCCGAGCTCTGCAAGCCGTCTCATGGCATCCTGCTGGAACCGGTCGGAGGATGCACCCTTCCATTGTGGATCGCTCGGCGGGAAGTGCTGGCCGATGTCGCCGTCCCCGATGGCACCCAGCGTCGCGTCGGTGATGGCGTGGAGGACCACGTCAGCGTCTGAGTGACCCTTGAGTTTTCTGGAATGTGGAATGCTGACGCCGCCCAGAATGACGGCATCGCCGTCGTCAAAGGCATGAACGTCGTAACCGATACCGGTTCTGATGTCCGCGAGATCGGCAAGTGGGCGGTGAGGTGCGCGTGTATCCTGCATGGAAAAATGTCTTGTCTGTTGTTCAGCGCGTGCAAGGTCGGCTGAAGTTGTGATCTTGAAGTTTGCCGGGTCGCCTTCGCTTAACAGGATGGTCATCCCGTCCCATTCGGCCAGACCGGTGTCGTCGGTAAAGTCCGTTTTACCGGCTTCCGCTGCGCGTGCGTGTGCAGCTGTTATCCGGGCGAGAGGAAAGCCCTGAGGGGTTTGGGCCGCCCAAAGCCCCGTCCTGTCGATCGTTTCAAGCGGCATGCCTGTGTCTGTTTGTTTTTTTAGCGTGTCGACCACCTGGACGGCGGCAAGGGCACCTTCCGCGCCTCTCTCAAGCTTCTGCAGCAACCGGTCGATGACACCGGTACTCACGAAAGGACGGGCGGCATCGTGAATGAGTACGTAGTCGCATCCCGATGAGGCGAGCGCCTTGAGGCCTTCGTGGACCGATTGCTGGCGTGTCCTGCCCCCAGGGACGGGAGCTGCCAGCTTTGCCGACGCGAGGCTGTGCGTCATTGAGACCGCTTCCTCGAATAGATCGCGGTCGTCCGAATGGATGACAGTCAGGAGGTGTGTAATGCGGGGATGATTCCCAAGAGCGTTCAGTGTATGGGACAGCACCGGAAGTCCGGCAATGCGCCGGTATTGCTTGGGTTGCGGATGCCCTGGGTCCGAAAGGCGCGTTCCGCGGCCGGCGGCAACGATAAGGGCGGCGGCTGTCGCTGCCATGAACGGTCTCCTTGACGGTCGGGCAATCCATACGAATGAAACCGTCTTTAACGAAGAACCTGTTGGGACTGCAAATTTTGACTTGTTGCATTGCGGAATTTGTCTACAATATAGGCAGAATGAAAGATGCACAGTCCTTGAGCAAAACGGGAGCCGCGGGGCGCAATCGATGAAAACGCTTAGGATTGGCACGCACGAACTCACCAACCGGGCAGTCCTTGCGCCCATGTCGGGCGTTTCCGACCTGCCGTTCCGGCGGCTGGCTGCGCGCTTTGGAGCCGGCATGGTCGTCAGCGAAATGGTCGCCAGCGAATCCTTTGTGCAGGGTGACGCCGAAACACAGATGCGCGCCGAGGCTCAGGACAAGGGCCTTCACGTGGTGCAGCTTGCCGGCCGTGAGGCCCGGTGGATGGGCGAGGCGGCGAAGGTTGTTGCCGGCCTTGGCGCTGATGTTCTCGACATCAACATGGGGTGCCCTGCCAAGAAGGTGACCTCCGGCTATTCGGGATCCGCACTGATGCGCGATCTTGATCATGCGCTGACATTGATCGAGGCGACCGTCGCAGCTGTGGACATTCCCGTTACCCTGAAGATGCGCCTTGGATGGGACCAAACCTCCGTGAATGCTCCGGAGCTTGCCCGCCGTGCGGAAGCCGCCGGTATCGCTCTTGTGACGGTGCACGGCCGTACGCGGTGCCAGTTTTACAAGGGCAAGGCGGACTGGCAGGCAATTGCCAGGGTCAAGGACGCCATCACGGTGCCGCTGATCGCAAATGGCGATTGCGCCGGATGTGATGACGCGGTTGTCATGCTGGAAAAGTCCGGCGCGGATGGGGTGATGATTGGCCGAGGCGCTTATGGCCGGCCCTGGCTACCCGGTCATGTCGGCCATTTCCTGGCCACGGGCGAGCGGCTGACGCCTCCGGCCGGCGGCGAATTCGCTGAACTAGTCATCAGCCATTACGAAGACATCCTGAGCCATTACGGTCAGCTGCCAGGATTGCGTATCGCGCGCAAGCATCTCGGCTGGTATCTGGATGAAACGGAACGGGCAGGCGCAGCGGCGGTTCCCGCCGGCGTCAGAAAGACCCTCATGACCTCCAGTCAGCCCGGCGAAGTTGTGCGCCTTGCTGGCGACTGGTTTTCCTCCTCGAACGAACGGACTGCCGCGTGACGGAAACTGACCCTTCATCCGGCCGGACGGCCGCACTTGCGATTGACGGCCCGACGATCCTGGATACATTGCCGCATCCCGTACTGCTGGTTGCTCCGGATGGCGTCATTGAATCGGCCAATATGGCGGCCGAAATCTTCATGCGCTCCAGCGTGTCCGTGCTTCGGCGCCACCCGATCAGTGACTTCGTTCCCTTCGGCAGCCCGTTGCTCACGCTGATCGACCAGGTGCGCGAGCGCAAGGCGCCGGTCAACGAATACAAGGTGGATATCGGATCGCCACGTATCGGGGCGCCGAAGGTGATTGACATCAACGCAGCGCCTGTTTCGGAGCGTCCGGGGGCCGTGGTCCTGATGTTCCAGGAACGCACCATGGCGGAAAAAATCGACCGGCAGCTGACCTCTCGGGGGGCCGCCCGGACCGTCACGGGGCTTGCGGCAATGCTGGCGCACGAGATCAAGAACCCGCTGTCCGGCATCCGCGGAGCCGCCCAACTGCTGGAACAGTCCGTTCCGGGCGAAGACAGGGCTCTGACTCGGCTGATCATGGACGAAACCGACAGGATCGTGAAACTCGTCGACAAGATGGAAGTCTTTTCCGACGAGCGCCCGATCGAGCGGGAGCCTGTCAACATCCATATCGTTCTCGACCATGTGAAGCGGCTTGCCGACAGCGGTTTTGCGAGAGGCAAAAAGATCGTCGAGGTCTATGATCCCTCCTTGCCGCCGGTCTTTGCCAACAAGGACCAGCTTATTCAGGTCTTCCTGAATCTAATCAAGAACGCCAGCGAGGCGATCGGCGATGATCCGGATGGAGAAATCCGTGTTTCGACTGCCTTCCGGCCGGGCGTGCGGTTGTCCGTTCCAGGGACCGTGGAAAAGGTCAGCCTGCCTTTGGAATTTTGCGTGCAGGACAATGGACCGGGTGTACCGGACGATCTGCTGCCGCATCTCTTTGAGCCATTCATTACAACAAAAACAAATGGATCGGGCCTGGGACTGGCGCTTGTCGCCAAAATCATCGGTGACCATGGCGGGGTGATCGAATGCGACAGCCAGCGTCATAAAACCGTTTTCCGAATATTGATGCCGGCATTTACAGGCGAGGAACACCTTGCTTCCGACCGGTCCAGCAGAGGAAATGATTGACCATGCCGACAGGCACGATCCTTGTTGCAGACGATGACGCGGCCATCCGCACCGTGCTCAACCAAGCCTTGTCGCGGGCGGGATACACCGTCCGGTTGACGTCGAACGCCTCGACCCTGTGGCGGTGGGTGTCCTC
Organism: Roseibium sp.; assembly: GCF_050301095.1. GTDB lineage: Bacteria > Pseudomonadota > Alphaproteobacteria > Rhizobiales > Stappiaceae > Roseibium. Next base: position 38,662 of record NZ_JBNKYW010000066.1, on the reverse strand, counting down.
CGGTGATGGTGATCTCGTGATCACCGATGTCGTCATGCCCGACGAAAATATTTTCGATGTCCTGCCGCGCATGAAAAAGATGCGGCCGGATCTGCCGGTCCTGGTGATGAGCGCGCAGAACACCTTCATGACGGCGATCAAGGCGTCGGAGAAGGGGGCTTACGAGTATCTGCCCAAACCCTTCGATCTGAAGGAACTGACCAGCATCGTGCAACGCGCGTTGGAAGAGCCGAAGAAACGGCCGGCGGTCGAACTGGAAGATGCGGGCGAAGGCATGCCGCTGGTTGGCCGCTCGCCGGCGATGCAGGAGATCTACCGGGTTCTGGCGCGGCTGATGCAGACCGATCTGACGGTCATGATCAACGGCGAGTCCGGTACCGGCAAGGAACTGGTTGCTCGCGCCCTCCACGAATACGGCAAGCGGCGCAACGGGCCGTTCGTTGCGATCAACATGGCTGCCATTCCGCGTGACCTGATCGAATCCGAACTCTTCGGTCACGAAAAGGGGGCCTTTACCGGCGCGCAGAACCGAAGTTCCGGCCGGTTCGAGCAGGCAGACGGCGGCACGCTTTTTCTGGACGAGATCGGCGATATGCCGATGGAGGCGCAAACCCGGTTGCTGCGTGTCCTCCAGCAGGGTGAATATACGACCGTCGGGGGACGGACACCTATCAAGACGGATGTGCGTATCATCGCGGCGACCAACAAGGACTTGCGGCACCTGATCAACCAGGGGCTTTTCCGCGAAGATCTCTATTTCCGCCTCAACGTTGTTCCTATCCGCCTGCCACCGCTGCGTGAACGTGTGGAGGATATTCCGGATCTCGTCCGTCATTTCTTTTCTCTGGTCGAAAAGGAAGGTCTGCCCCTGAAGCAGATCGATCAGGGGGCACTCAACCTTTTGCGCCGGTACCGCTGGCCAGGTAACGTGCGCGAGCTGGAAAATCTGGTCCGGCGGCTCGCCGCGCTCTATCCGCAGGATGTCATCAGCGAAAGTCTCCTGGAAAACGAACTCAGCCAGCCAACGGTTTCGACCGTGGAAGAAGAGGTACAGGAGAATATCAATCTCGGTGGTTCGGTGGAGCGCTATCTGTCGGGCTACTTCGACACTTACGGGGAAGCTCTGCCTCCGCCGGGCCTCTATCACCGGATCTTGCGGGAGGTAGAGTATCCCTTGATCAGCGCAGCACTGGCGGCTACGCGCGGAAACCAGATCAAGGCTGCCGAATTGCTGGGCGTCAACCGCAACACCTTGCGCAAGAAGATCCGGGATCTGGACATTCAAATCATGAGATCAATGCGATAGTCTGCGATCGAGACGGCGTCTGCATTGCTGCACCCAAAGATTTCAGCGCAGGCCATTTTGAACGGGAACTCCGCTTTGCTTGATGGCTGTCCGGGCGCGCACACGCACATGGCCCAATGAAAAGGGAAGGGTCCTGCGGCTACGTCGCTTTTGCCGTTGCAGTGGTCCGGAAAACATCAGGTGCAAACCTTGCTGGCAAGAAATTCTGGACGCGTTCATCAGTGCACATGCGCTTTTGCGCGAGGATGGAACCTTCGAAAAACCGCGCGCGGACAACGGGATACCCGAACATACGCTCCGGGAAAGTCTATTCTTGGATTGATGCGGCGAGCCGCCGTCAGGAGGTCTGGATAAGGGCCTGCCTGACCGGACGTTTCAGATCGTCCTGCTCTCCGGAAAGGCTCCGCTTTAAGTGAGCCGGCTGGGCTTTCCCATGGAAAGATTGCTCAAGCAGTGCATCAACGGTGGCCCTGGAATTGTGCCGGGGTCATGCGGTCAGCGGCACGATCCAAGCCGAAATGTCCCGCGTTTCTTGCCGGCCGCGATCCTGAAACGGCATCTCTCCAGGGCCGGGTTCCGTTTCGAAGCGGATGCCGGAGTTTTCGTCCACCGCATTTTTTTCATGGATAGATGCGCCTGTCGCAATTTCGCAACATTGTGTGATAAGTTTGCCGCAAAATTTCAGAAGCAGTCGAGTCCCGCCGGACAACGCGGGCAGTTGAGGCCAAATGATTTTGGAAGCGGAACAGCAGGCAGTCGCGCAATCAAGCGCTGCCGGCAGGCTATGGCGGCGGTTGGGGCTGACGATCATGGTTGTTGCCCTGGTCTCGATCGGTGTGACCTTCGTTATCCTGATGGGACTGACCTCCATAGATCCGACCAGAAATGTCATCATGACGGCGATGGCGATCAACGGAACGCTTGCGGCCGTTCTGCTCGGCGTCATTTCCCTGGAAATTCACAAGCTCTGGCAGGCCCGGCGCCGCGGACGTGCGGCTGCCCGCCTGCATGTGCGTGTTGTGGCGCTATTCAGCGTCGTTGCCGCGGTGCCTGCGATATTGATGGCGATCCTTGCGGCCATAACGCTCGACCGGGGACTGGATCGCTGGTTTGAAGACAGGACACGTCAGATCATCGACAACGCGCTTACGGTGGCTCAGGCCTACCTGCAGGAACACGCAAGAGTGCTGCGCGGCGATCTGATCGCCATGACAAACGATATCGACCGGGCAAAAACCGTCTATGATTTCGAACCCTCCCGGTTCGACCAGTTTTTCGCAACCCAGGTGTCCTTGCGCGGCATACTGGCGGCCTTCATGCTCAACGAAAACGGAGAAGTGGTTACACGTATCGTCCTTGATCCCAAGGCGAAAGTGCCCTTGCCACCCGCGGACAGTTTCTACAAGGCGAAATCCGGCGATCCCATTCTGATCGCTCCCGGCAGCTCGAACCTTGTCGGCGGGGTGATGAAGCTCTCGGCTTACGACAATTATTACCTTTACGCAGTGCGTGTCATTGATCCGCGAGTGGTCGATTACCTCAGGCTGGCGGAAACCGGTGCCTCCCAGTATCAGCAGATGGAGAACAGCCGCTTTGGCGTCCAGGTTGCGTTTGCGCTGGTTTACCTGGGCGTTGCGCTGGTGCTGCTCCTGTCCGCCATCTGGATCGGTTTCGGGTTTGCCAATCGCCTTGTTTCTCCCATCCGGACACTGATATCCGCGGCTGACGAGGTCTCGAAGGGGAATCTTGCCGTCAAGGTGCCGACCGAGAAATCGGGCGGAGATCTTGCAAATCTCGGTGAGACCTTCAACAAGATGACAGGCCAGCTGCTCGGCCAGAGGGATGCACTGCTCGCCGCAAATGAACAGATCGACCGCCGCCGACGTTTCAACGAGGCGGTTCTGTCCGGCGTTTCGACCGGTGTTATCGGTGTCGATGACGAAGCTTCCATCATGCTGATAAACAGTTCGGCGCTGCAACTGCTTCAAGTTGACGAGGTTCAGATCCTCAACAAGCCACTGGTCGAGGTGGTTCCCGAACTTTCCGAATGTGTGTCCTCGATGCTGCAGAACCCGGGCGACAGAATTCCGGAAACACAGATTGAAATCGCAAGGGGCGGACGCCTTCGAACGATCAATGTGCGGATTACCTCCGAACAGTCGACGCGGCGGGAGCACGGCTTTGTGGTGACCCTCGACGACATTACCGATCTTGTTTCCGCGCAGAGGAATTCGGCCTGGGCCGATGTGGCGCGCCGCATCGCCCACGAAATCAAGAACCCGCTCACACCGATCCAGCTGTCCGCGGAGCGGATTCGCAGGCGCTACGGCAAACGCATCGAGGAAGACCGGGAAGTCTTCGACCAGTGCATCGACACGATTGTCCGGCAGGTTGGTGACATTGGACAGATGGTGGACGAATTTTCTTCCTTTGCCCGGATGCGTAAACCGGCAAAGACACCGGGCGATTTGCGCGAAGCGGTGCGAGACGCCGCATTCATGCAGTCGGTCGCCAATCCCGAGATCAGCGTCACGGCAGATGTTCCGTCTACACCGGTGAACGCGGTATTCGATGCCCGCCTTGTCGGGCAGGCGCTGACCAATGTCGTGAAGAACGCCACGGAAGCCGTCGGCGCCAGAACCGGTGAGGACCTGCCGAAGGGCAAGGTTACCGTTCATCTGCGCGGCGAAGCTGACGACCGCAGCGGACGGATTGTGATCGATGTTATCGACAACGGCATCGGCCTGCCGGAAGAAAACCGGAGCCGTTTGCTGGAACCTTATATGACAACCCGGGAAAAGGGGACCGGACTCGGTCTCGCCATTGTCCGGAAAATTCTGGAAGACCACGGGGGCGGTATCGAATTGCTTGATGCTCCCAAAACCAATTCTGAAGACACGGGAACCCTCGTTCGCCTGACATTGGCCGCCAATGCCGACGCCGAGGAACAGACCCTTGAAGACCAGGCAGTGACTGCACATGGCACATGATATTCTTGTCGTAGACGACGAAACAGACATTCGGGAAATGATCGCCGGCATCCTGGACGATGACGGTTATGGCACACGCACAGCCCACGATTCCGACAGCGCGCTCGCTGCCGTGAAGGAACGCAAGCCTTCGCTGGTGGTTCTGGACATCTGGCTGATGGGCAGCCGTCTCGACGGTCTGGCCCTTCTTGATATCTTCAGGGAGACGGATCCCGACATGCCCGTCGTGATCATTTCCGGTCACGGCAACATCGAGACCGCGGTCTCCGCGATCAAGCGCGGTGCGTATGACTATATCGAAAAGCCGTTCAAGGCGGACAGGCTGATCCACATCGTGGAGCGCGCGCTGGAGGCGTCAAGCCTGAAACGCGAAATCCGCGACCTGAAGCAGCGTAGCGGTGAAAGCAGCGAGATTATCGGCAGTTCCTCCGCGGCGCATAATTTGCGCCAGACAATCCAGAAAATCTCCGGCACCAACAGCCGTATCCTGATCGTCGGACCGTCCGGTGCGGGCAAGGAACGCGCGGCCCGCATGATCCATGACCAGTCGCTGCGCGCCAAGAGCCCCTTCGTTGTCCTGAATGCTGCGACCATTACACCGGCACGGATGGAAGAAGAGCTGTTCGGCATTGAGGATGAGAACGGCAATCTGCGCAAGATCGGAGCCCTGGAGGAGGCGCATGGCGGCACGCTCTACCTGGACGAGGTCGCCGATATGCCGGCCGAGACCCAGGGCAAGATCCTCAGGGTTCTGGTCGAACAGAGTTTCTCCCGTGTCGGGGGGACACAAAAGGTACAGGTCGACATCCGGATCCTGTCTTCCACCTCCAAGAACCTCGAGGAACATATTGCCTCGGGGCTCTTCCGGCAGGATCTTTATCACCGGCTGAGTGTGGTTCCCCTGCGCGTTCCGGGGCTTGCGGAAAGACGCGAGGACATTCCGGTACTGGTGCATCATTTCATGGAGCAGATTTCCGCTGCTTCCGGCATTCCGTTGCGGCCGATCGGGGACGATGCCATGGCCGTACTGCAGACACACGACTGGCCGGGCAACGTGCGCCAGCTTCGCAACAACGTGGAACGGCTGATGATCCTGAGCCGGGGAGATCCGGACAGCACGATCACGGCAGACCTTCTGCCGGCGGAAATCGGCGAAACCCTGCCGAGTTTGCCGACGTCAGGAACGGGCGAACACCTCATGTCCGTGCCTTTGCGCGAGGCTCGTGAGATTTTCGAACGGGAATATCTCCAGGCGCAGATCAAAAGATTTGACGGTAACATCTCGCGGACTGCCGAATTTGTCGGTATGGAACGGTCTGCGCTTCACCGGAAGCTGAAGACCCTCGGCATGACCTGAGGACGGTGGGCAACTGAAATAAACTGCTGAGCGGAAAAGGGTTCCTTCCATGAAGATCGTTATTTGCGGAGCCGGTCAGGTCGGATACGGCATCGCCGAGCGTCTTGCCGCTGAGCAGAACGATGTGTCGGTGATCGATTCCTCGCCTCAGCTGATCAATGCCATCGGCGATCAGCTGGATGTTCGCGGCTTCGTTGGGCACGGTGCCCATCCGGATATTCTGGCGCAGGCGGGCGCAGAGGAAGCGGACATGATCGTTGCCGTCACCCTCTATGACGAGGTCAACATGGTGGCCTGTCAGGTGGCGCATTCCATGTTCAACGTTCCCACCAAGGTAGCGCGTATCCGGGCGCAGTCCTACCTGCAGGGACGCTGGCGCAACCTGTTTTCACGCGAACATATGCCGATTGACGTGATTATCTCGCCGGAGATCGAAGTCGGCGAAATGGTGCTGCGGCGGCTGGCGCTGCCCGGCGCCGTGGAAACGGTTCGTTTCGCGGATGACCAGGTCGTTGTTGTCGGAATCATCTGCGAAGAGGATTGCCCGGTCGTCGACACGCCTCTTCACCAGCTCACGGAGCTGTTCCCCGATCTCGGCGCCGTGGTGGTCGGCATTTACCGGAACAACCGGCTTTTTGTCCCCAAAAGCAGCGATTCCATCCTGACCGGAGATCTGGCCTATGTGGTTGCCCGGCGCGATCAGGTCCGCAGAACCCTGAGCATCTTCGGACACGAGGAACCGGAAGCAGCCAAGGTGGTGATTGCCGGTGGCGGCAACATCGGCCTTTATGTTGCCAAGGCTCTTGAGAAACGGCAGACCGGCACCAAGGTCAAACTGATCGAGGCTTCGCGCGAGCGGGCCATGGCCGTCGCGGATGAACTCAAGCGCTCCGTCATTCTGCACGGCAGCGCGCTCGATCAAACCATCCTGAACGAAGCCGATGCCGGCGATGCGGATACCATTGTTGCTCTGACCAACGAGGACGAGGTCAATATCCTGTCTTCCGTCATGGCCAAGAAACTCGGCTGTCGCCGGTCCCTGTCACTTTTGAACAATCCGAGCTATCCGGCCTTTGCCAATGCACTCGGGATCGATGCCTTCATCAATCCGCGTGCGGTAACCATTTCGCGTATCCTGCAGCATGTACGGCGGGGACGTATCCGGGGTGTTCATTCACTTCAGAACGGCGCTGCGGAAATCGTCGAGGCCGAGGCGTTGGATACCTCTCCGCTTGTGGGAAAGCCCCTTCGTGACATTGATCTACCGTCCGGCATCCGGATCGGGGCGGTGTTCCGGGGTGGTGAGGTGCTGACGCCGAATGGTGACCTGCAGATCCAGGCTCAGGACCGGATCGTGATCTTCGCAGTCGCCAACCGCGTGCGTCAGGTCGAGCAGATGTTCCGCGTGAGCCTGGATTTCTTTTAGAACTGTTTCAATGGATACAGGTCTTGCATTTGCCTGACCAAGTGGACAAAACTTTCAAGAATACCAATCGGTTCGAATTGAACCGTTCCGTTCAGGAGGAATCATGAGCCGTATTGCCTATGTCAACGGCCAGTATGTGCGTCACGCCGAAGCTGCAGTGCATGTGGAGGACCGGGGCTATCAGTTTGCTGACGGCGTTTATGAGGTCTGCGAAGTCTGGCAGGGCAATATCGTTGATGTCCCCCGGCATCTGGACCGGCTCGACAGGTCCTTGCGCGAGCTCAGGATCGACTGGCCGATGGCACGGGCAGCGGTAGAATTCGTCCTGCACCAGGTGGTGCGCCGGAACCGGGTTCGCAACGGGCTGGTCTACATCCAGGTGACACGCGGTGTAGCCAAACGCGACCACTTCTTCCCGCCGGAAGATGTGGCGCCCTCAATCGTTGTGACCTCCCGCTCTTCCAATCCGGAAGCCGCAAAGGCCCTGGCAGAGCAGGGTATTGCTGTTGTCAGCTATCCCGAAAACCGCTGGCCACGGGTTGATATCAAGACCGTGGCACTGTTGCCGAATGTTCTGGCCAAGCAGAATGCGAAAGAAAACGGCGGCAAGGAAGCCTGGTATGTGGACAGCGACGGCTTCGTCACCGAAGGCGGTTCCACCAATGCATGGATCGTCACCAGGGACGGAACGGTTGTAACCCGGCCGGCCGATAGCGGTATCTTGCGCGGCATTACCCGGGCTGCGGTGCTCGAACTTATTCAAAGTGAGGGGCTGACCTTTGAGGAAAGGCCGTTTAGCCTAAGCGAGGCCTTCGAAGCAAAAGAAGCGTTCGTGACGGCAGCCACGAGCGTTGTCATGCCGGTGACCAAGGTGGATGGCAAGATTATCGGGAACGGACATCCCGGTACGGTTGCAACCCGATTGCGCGAATTGTTCCATACTGCTACTGATTTGCAGGCGGTGTGATTCGATTGGCCTTGTTGCGGCGGATGTTCGAAACAATATGGAACTGAGGCAGACAGTTCCTAACGGTGGGCAATGAAAGAAGCGAGCGGTGCGTCACACATTATCGTTTGAATGCAAACGGTTTTTGACGATAAGCTGCTGAAACGCCGGATGCTCGGCCGCATCCGGAACAAATAGGATAAAAAGACTGATGGCTGAGCGCGCACAAAATCTTCAAGACACTTTTCTTAATCACGTTCGAAAACAAAAAACTCCCCTGACGATCTTTCTCATCAATGGTGTGAAGTTGCAGGGCGTCGTGACCTGGTTCGACAACTTCTGTGTCCTGCTGCGCCGCGACGGACATTCCCAGCTGGTTTACAAACACGCGATTTCCACAATTATGCCAAACGGACCTGTTCAACTGTTCGATCAGGCAGAGGAAAACGCGGAAAAGGCAAGCTGATTGAAACCGAAGTCTCGCGCGGACGATTTTTCAAAATCCAACGGCTCCGAAGAGCCCGGCCAGAAATCGCTGAGATTGAAAGACACTGGGGTGGATCGTCTGCCCCAGGCTTTTCGCGCGATGGTGCTGGAGCCGGTGTTGCAACTGCGTGCCGAGACAGGGGCGCAAGAACTTCGCTCCAACAGGAGCCCGGAGGCGCGCCTGGAAGAGGCGCTCGGTCTGGCGGCCGCAATTAATCTCGAAATCATTCATTCCGGCGTCGTCCGGGTCAACAATCCGAAGCCGGCGACGCTTTTCGGAGACGGCAAGGTGTCTGAACTTGCCGGCATAGTCGCCAGCGAAGATCTTGATCTCGTGGTCATAGACCATCCGCTGACACCTGTACAACAGCGGAACCTTGAACGGCGCCTCAAGGTCAAGGTCATCGACAGGACGGGCCTGATCCTGGAAATCTTTGGCGACCGTGCGCGGACCAAGGAAGGCAGGCTACAGGTCGATCTGGCGCATCTGACCTGGCAGAAGAGCCGTCTGGTACGCTCCTGGACGCACCTTGAGCGCCAGCGCGGCGGAGCGGGTTTCATGGGCGGTCCGGGCGAAACCCAGATCGAGTCGGACAGACGCCAGATCCAGGACCGCATCATCGCCCTGCAGAAGCAGCTGGAAGGGGTGCGCCGGACGCGAAACCTGCACCGCAAGAAGCGCAAGAAGATCCCGCAGCCGGTCGTGGCGCTTGTCGGCTATACCAACGCCGGCAAGTCGACATTGTTCAACAGGCTGACGAACTCGGACGTTTTTGCAAAAAACCTGTTGTTCGCGACGCTCGACCCGACCCTGCGCAAGGTTGTTCTGCCTCATGGCCGGGAGATTATCCTGTCGGACACCGTCGGTTTCATCTCGGATCTGCCGACACATCTGGTGGCCGCCTTCCGGGCGACGCTTGAAGAGGTTCTGGAAGCCGACCTGATCCTGCATGTGCGAGACATCTCGCATGCCGATACGGAAGCCCAGGCCCTGGATGTGAAGAAGACGCTCGAAGACCTTGGCGTCGATGCGCAGACCGGTGCGCCGGTTGTCGAAGTCTGGAACAAGATCGATTGCCTCGATCCCGCCTACCGGGAAAAGCTTCTTGCCGACGCCGGGCCGGACGGCCCTATTGCGCTGTCAGCGCTGACGGGCGAGGGCATCGATCAGCTGTCTTCCCGGATCGACGCCTTCATGGCGCAGCACGACGACATTCTGACGGTCAGGATCCCGGTTGCGGAAGGGGCGTTGCTGGCCAAGCTCTACCAGTTGGCCGAAGTACTGGAACGCACGGATGACGAGGAATTCGTCACGGCAGAGGTTCGCGTTTGCGACAAGCTGCGCGGGCCGTTCCGGGAAACCTATTCCACTTATCTGCAGGGCTAAACATTCGTTCTTCGCGATCGATCCGTTGTCGAGCGCGGAGGCCCGGGTCTACTTCCCCTTCGCCGCCTGCCAGGCTGCTTCCATGTCTTCGAGGCTCATCGCTTCAAGCGTCGTATTGCTTGCGGCAGCGTGATCCTCGATGGCTGCGAAACGCTTGCGGAATTTGCGGTTGGTCCGCCGCAGCGCCTCTTCCGGATCGATATCAAGGTGACGGGCGAGGTTGGCGAGGGCGAACAGAGTATCGCCGAGTTCATCCGTGATCCGATTCTTGTCCGGAGCGCCTTTGGCGAGTTCCTCATCCAGTTCGTGGGTTTCCTCGCGGATCTTGTCGAGCACGAGGCGGGCATCGTTCCAGTCGAAACCGACCCTGGACGCACGGCGCTGGAGCTTGTCGGCTTCCTGGAGTGCGGGGAAGGCTGTCGGCACGTCGTCCAGAAAGCCCCTGTTGGGTTCCGCCAGACCGAGCTTTTCCCTCTCGGCCTTCTTTTCTGCCCGTTCCTCAGCCTTGATGCGTTCCCAGATGCCCTTGACGAGCTCCGGCTTCTCACCGGTCTCATCACCGAACACATGGGGATGCCGGCGGATCATCTTCCTGGTGATGCTTTCGACCACGTCGCCGAAATCGAAGGATTGCTCTTCTTCGGCCATGCGCGCGTGATAGACCACCTGCAGCAGAAGATCGCCCAGCTCCTCGCGCAATTCCAGATGGTCGTTCCTGGCAATCGCGTCTGCCACCTCATAGGCTTCTTCCAGCGTATAGGGGGCAATCGTCGAAAAATCCTGCTCCAGATCCCAGGGACAGCCGGTGACTGGTGTGCGGAGCGCGGCCATGATTTCGATCAGTCGGGAAATGTCGCGGCTGGGGGTCATGAGAAGGATTTGTCCTGTCTGCTTGTCATTCCTGCACCCGCCTGCGCGGGGATAAACTTCAGCAGGAATCCAGTAGCCGCTTGAACTCTCCGATGTCAAAACCGGAGGCAGGGGGCACCGGATCCCGGAGTGTGCCTTTTGGCACATCCGGGATGACAAGTGGAGAGGATTTTCACCCTCTGACCGACGGATGCCAGAAGGTGACGGCCCGTTCCAGCAAGGCCACGAGGCCGTAGAAGAGCGAGCCGGCGAGCGCCGCGACGGCAATTTCCGCCCAGACCATGTCGACGTTCATGCGGCCGACTTCCGTCGAAATGCGGAAGCCCATGCCGACGATCGGCGTGCCGAAGAATTCCGCCACGATGGCGCCGATGAGTGCAAGCGTGGAGTTGATCTTGAGGGCGTTGAAGATAAAGGGCATTGCCATCGGCAGGCGCAGTTTCAAGAGGGTCTGCAGATAGCTGGAGGCGTAGGTCCGCATCAAGTCGCGCTGCATGGCATCGGAAGCGGCAAGGCCGGAAACCGTGTTCACCAGCATCGGGAAGAAAGTCATGATGATGACGACAGCCGCCTTGGAAGGCCAGTCAAAGCCGAACCACATGACCATGATCGGGGCGACGCCGATGATCGGCAGGGCGGAGACCAGATTGCCGATGGGCAGCAGGCCGCGCCGCAGGAACGGTACCCGGTCCACCAGGATCGCCACCAGAAAGGCGGACCCGCAGCCGATGACATAACCGGCGATGACGGCTTTCAGGAAGGTTTGGCGGAAATCTGCCCAGAGCGTCGGCAGCGATGTTGTCAGGCGCAGCCAGATTTCTGATGGGGCAGGCAGCAGGACTTTCGGAATACCGGCGCCGGTCACGACGACTTGCCAGAGAACCAGGAGGGTGACGCCGAAAAGGGCGGGAATGGCGAGGTTGATCAGTCTTGTGGTTCCAGGCGAGGTTCCGCGCCAGGATGCCAGGCGCTCCACGAAAAGCCAGGAAGCCGCCCATGTGGCGGCCGCCAATGCCCAGAACCCGAGCGCCGCCTCGCCCACATGGTTCGAGACGGTTCCAAGCAGCAGCCAGGCGGCGATTGCCGTCACAAGGCCAAGGATCAGATCGCCGACCTTGTTGCGCATGAAGCCAAGTTCATAGCGCACCCCGGCGATCGCCAGGATGACGAGGCAGAGCGCCAGCCGGGGAACTTCCATGATGCCGAGATCCGGTGTGAAAATGGTGCTGAAAAGACCCACGAGGACCATCGCGACGATGAACCAGGCGAGAAGTGCCGGCATGTCCAGGCGGCGGTTGCTTGCTGCCGTCGTACTCATCGAGCCATTCCCATGCGTTTCAAGGTGATTTTCTCCAAAACCCCGATAAGGGCCACAAGCGATCCGGCAAGGAAGGCCGCCATCAGAAGGGCGGACCAGATCTGGACGGTCTGGCCATAGTAGGAACCGGCCAACAGCCGCGCACCGAGGCCGGCAACGGCTCCCGTCGGCAGTTCCCCGACAATGGCTCCGACCAGAGAGGCGGCCATGCCGATCTTCATGGATGTGAAGAGAAAGGGAACGGCATAGGGCAGGCGCAGTTTCCAGAAGGCCTGATTACGTGTTGCCGAATAGGTGTGCATCAGATCCATGTGAATCACTTCCGGAGACCGCAGGCCTTTCACCATGCCGACCGCGACCGGGAAGAAGGACAGGTATGTCGAAATCATCGCCTTCGGCAGAAGCCCGGAAATGCCGACGGCGTTGAGCACCACGATGATCATCGGGGCAATCGCCAGGATCGGGATTGTCTGGGAGGAAATGATCCAGGGCATCAGAGATTTGTCCAAAACCCTGGAGTGCACGATGCCGATGGCGAGCAGAATGCCCAGCAGCGTGCCGATCACGAACCCCAGCAGCGTCGAGGAAAGCGTGATACCGGTGTGGTAGACGAGGGAACGCTTGGACGTGATCTTCTTGTTCACCGTCGTGTTCCACATCTCCACGATCACCTGATGCGGAGCGGGGAGGACGGGGCGTTCCTGGGCGAGTGTATCGGTGATCAACTGGGAGACGGATACGTCCGACTGACCGGCCCGCTCGTAGAGTTCGTTCTGGAATTTCGTGTTGAGCGCAATCGCGGACAGATACCAGATCGCGATAATCGCCAGCACGACCACGGTCACAGGCCCGACCGTTCCGGACATGAGTCCGGCAAACGGGTTTGTGCTGCGGGAGGAGGGAAGGGTTGCGTCGGTCATTATCGAGAACCTTCCTCAATCCTCATAGGAATGCCCGGCCTTGAGGCCTTCGCGCACGCGGTGGGCGATTTTCAGGAATTCCGGGGTTTCGCGGATATCGAGCCTGCGGTCACGCGGCAAGTCGCTTTCGATGACGTCGTAAATTCGACCCGGGCGCGGACAGAGCACCACGATCTTGGTCGACAGGAACACGGCTTCCGGGATGGAGTGGGTGACGAAGACAACGGTCTTGTTGGTCTTGGCCCAGAGCTGCAGGAGCTGTTCGTTGAGATGGTCGCGGACGATTTCGTCGAGCGCGCCGAACGGTTCATCCATCAGGAGGAGGTGAGGCTCGACGGCGAGGGCGCGGGCAATGGAGGCGCGCTGCTGCATGCCGCCGGAAAGCTGCCAAGGATATTTCTTTTCAAAACCGGTGAGGTTCACCAGTTCCATGTTCCTGGTGATACGTTCTTGCTGTTCGGCCCCGGAGAGCCCCATGATTTCCAGGGGAAGGGCGATGTTCTTGGCGATGGTTCGCCATGGATAGAGCGCTGCTGCCTGGAAGACGTAGCCGTATGCCCTGTTAAGGCGCGCTTCTTCCGGCGTAACGCCATTGACCGTGATCGACCCGGCCGTTGGCTTTTCCAGATCCGCGATAACCCGGAGCAGGGTTGTCTTGCCGCAGCCGGAGGGTCCAATGAAGGAAACGAAGTCGCCTTCTTCAATCTTCAGGTCGATATCGGAGAGCGCATGCACCGGACCATCGTTGGTCTCGAAGGTCAGGGAAAGATTCTCGATATCGATTACCCGGTTCGGGCTGGCGCTTTGTATGTTATCCACCATTTCGGTGTCCTTTGCGCTGGCAAGAGCAGTCATCAAGTTCCTCGCTATACGAGTCGGGGCTGGTTCGACAGTTTCACCGGATCATTCCCCTCCCTGGAAGAGGGAGGGGAGTTTGTATCCTATACGCCGCTGGCCGGAATGCCCGTGCGTTCCACCTTACGCGGTGCAGTGAGTTCCTTCCACGTGCTGAGCGCCTTGTTGACCGCCTGGAACGGCTTGCGGGCGACGAACTCGCCGTGGCCCTGTTGGTGGTGAACCGTGCCGTCTTCCACCGCGACGCGGCCACGGGTGAGCGTGTATCGCGGCAGGCCCTTGACCTTCTTGCCCTCGAACACGTTGTAGTCGATGGCCGACTGCTGGCTGGAGGCGGAAATGGTCTTTTCCTTTTCCGGGTCCCAGACAACGATATCGGCATCTGCACCAACCAGAATTGCTCCTTTTTTCGGATAGATATTGAGGATCTTTGCAATATTGGTTGAAGTAACGGCAACGAATTCGTTCGGTGTCAGGCGGCCCGTGTTGACGCCATGGGTCCACAGCATCGGCATGCGATCCTCCAGTCCCCCGGTGCCGTTCGGGATCTGGGTGAAGTCGCCGATGCCGGTGCGCTTCTGTTCGGTAGTGAAGGCGCAGTGGTCGGTCGCGACAACCTGCAGGGAGCCGGAGGCAAGACCTGCCCAGAGGCTGTCCTGGTGCTTCTTGTCGCGGAACGGAGGTGACATCACCCGGCGGGCGGCGTGATCCCAGTCAGCGTTCCTGTATTCGCTGTCGTCCAGCGTCAGATGCTGGATCAGCGGCTCGCCATAGGCGCGGATGCCGTTCTGCCGGGCGCGGCGGATGGCTTCATGAGCCTGCTCCGACGACGTGTGCACGATATAGACCGGCACGCCGGCCATGTCGGCGATCATGATGGCCCGGTTGGTGGCTTCGCCTTCCACTTCCGGCGGACGGGAGTAGGCATGCGCTTCCGGCCCGTTGTTGCCTTCGGCAAGCAGCTTCTGCTGCAACGTGGCCACGACGTCGCCGTTTTCGGCATGAACCAGCGGCAGGGCGCCGAGTTCCGCGCAGCGGGAGAAGGAGGCGAACATCTCGTCATCGTTCACCATCAGCGCGCCCTTGTAGGCCATGAAATGCTTGAAGGTGTTGATGCCCTTTTCCTGCACGACCTTCTGCATGTCGTCGAAGACCTGCTCACCCCACCAGGTGATCGCCATGTGGAAGGAATAGTCGCAATGGGCCATCGTCGACTTGTTGTCCCACATCTGCAGGGCTTCCAGCAGCGACTGGCCGGGCGAGGGCAGGGCAAAGTCGACGACCATGGTGGTGCCGCCGGCAAGGGCCGCGCGCGTGCCGCTGTCGAAGTTGTCGGAGGAGAAGGTGCCCATGAAGGGCATTTCCAGGTGAGTGTGCGGGTCGATGCCGCCCGGCATCAGGTAACAGCCGGTCGCATCCAGCGTTTCGTCGCCGGAAAGGTTCGGGCCGATCTCGACGATCCGGCCGCCTTCGATCTTCACATCGGCTTCGTAGGTCAGGTCGGCGGTAACGACCGTGCCACCCTTGATCACTTTGCTGGCCATTGTTGGTCCCCTCTTTGTTTGCGTCTCTTTGACCGGTGCCCGGCACCGGCATGTCTGTGTGACCCTATCACGGGCACCAAAGGGCCGGGGCTGTCAGCTCCCGGTCCTTCAGGATCATCGAAATTCCGTATTTTTTTCCGATCTCGCAGGCCTTGCTGAAATGGATCGGCCGGTCGGTATATTCTGCATCGAATACCGGCTTTCCGGCTTCGGTATAGGCGATGTAGGACTTGCAGCTCCGGTCCTGGTAACAGCTTTCCGCGATGGCGAAGTCGAAGGTATCAACCAGTTCTTCCGTCAACTCGGGTACGTTCTTCTGGCCGACCTTGAGTCCAAGGCCATGAGCCGTTGCCGCCAGCAGGCGGACATAGGCGATCGTGTGCACCACCGTTACAGGAAAACCGCTGTCGTTGTCGTGCACATCCATGTTGTCAGGTTCAACGGCGTCAAACCCCATGGCCTTGCAGCTCTCGAAGCGGGCCTTCATCAGCGGCAGCAGAATGTCGAAGCGCCGGACATCGAGAAACTTCTCGTCCGGCCAATCGCCATAGGTCTTGCCGATGACTTCAGCCGGAAACGCCTTCCGGTCCGCTGCCGTTCTCTCCAGTGTACCGATGCTGACGTAGCAGATCGTCTTGATGCCCGTTGTTTTGAGGGTGGCAAGATCCTCTGACGTGACCAGGTCCGGATGTAGGTCGATGACTTTGACCGAGCGGTTGAGATCGGCGGGCTCGGTAAGCTGCCAGTCCCAACTGTCGCCGACGGAAAAGGCGTGGGCCGCCGTCGGTGCGGTGAGCAAACCGCCGGCCAGTGCCATCACCTTTCCGTTCAAGTTCATCGTTCCTGCAGTTCCCTGGTGTGAAGTCCCGGCTCAGGGCCGGGACGGCATAGAGTTTGTTACTTCGCCGTCCCGGACCCGATCCGGGACCAATTGCAAAAAGTACTCGCTACTCCACGATCCCCGCCGTCTCCACGACGGCGTGAAACAGGACGTCCACGCCGGCCTTGGCCCAGTCCTTTGAGATCTCTTCCGCCTCGTTGTGGGAAAGGCCGTCGACGCAGGGGCACATGATCATGGCCGTCGGGGCGACCTTGTTGATCCAGCAGGCATCGTGACCGGCACCGGAAATGATGTTCTGGTGGGAGTAGCCGAGGCGTTCGGCGGCATTGCGAACGGCTTCGACGCAACCATGATCGAATTCGACCGGATCGAAACCGCCGACCTTTTCGAATTCGACCTGCAGTCCCATGTCGTCGCAGATCTTCTGTGCCTCGATCCTCAACCGGTCCTCCATGTCCTTGATGACGGCGATGTCCGGAGAGCGGAAATCGATCGTAAAGACCGCCTTGCCGGGGATCACGTTGCGCGAGTTCGGAAAGACCTCGATGTGACCGGCGGCACCGACCGCGTGCGGGGCGTGGGACCAGGCGATCTCGTCGACCTTCTCCAGGATGCGCGCCATGCCGAGGCCGGCATTCTTGCGCATCGGCATCGGCGTGGAGCCGGTGTGGCTTTCCTTGCCGGTCACCGTCACCTGTGTCCAGGAAAGACCCTGGCCATGGGTGACGACGCCGATGTCCTTGCCTTCAGCTTCCAGGATCGGTCCCTGTTCAATGTGGAGCTCGAACATGGCGTGCATCTTGTCCTTGCGGGCGCCGACTTCCTCGTCGCCAACCCAGCCGATGCGCTTCAGTTCGTCGCCGAATTTCTTGCCGTCATGGTCTTCGCGGTCGTAGGCCCAGTCCTGTTCATGCACGCCGGCAAAAACGCCGGAGGCGAGCATGGCGGGGGCGAAACGCGTGCCTTCCTCGTTGGTCCAGTTGGTGACCACGATCGGACGTTTTGTCTTGATGCCGAGGTCGTTCATGGTGCGCACGACTTCCAGGCCACCGAGTACGCCAAGAACGCCGTCGTATTTGCCGCCGGTCGGCTGGGTGTCGAGGTGAGAGCCGACATAGACGGGCAGTGCGTCCGGGTCGGTGCCCGGACGTGTCATGAACATGTTGCCCATGGTGTCTAGCCCCATGGTCATGCCGGCTTCTTCGCACCATTTCTGGAAGAGCTTGCGGCCTTCACCGTCTTCGTCGGTGACGGTCTGACGGTTGTTGCCGCCGGCGATGCCTGGACCGATCTTGGCCATTTCCATCAGACTGTCCCAAAGACGGTCCGCGTTGATCCTGAGGTTTTCGCCCGGAGCTGCCATGTGCTTTCTCCTGTAAAATCGTTCTATTTCAGATAATTAGTCTATTGTGTTCAAGACGGTTCTGAGCTTTTCAAAGAGCTCGTCTATCTGGGCCTTGGAGATGATGAGCGGTGGTGACAGGGCGATGATGTCGCCGGTGGTGCGGATCAGGAGACCGTCGTCATAGGCCTTCAGGAACGCGGAGAACGCGCGTTTGGTCGGCTCGCCCGCAATCCCTTCCAGTTCGATCGCACCGATCAGCCCGAGGTTGCGGATGTCGATGACATGCGGACAGTCTTTAAGCGCATGCAGGCCGTCTTCCCAGTGCTGCGCAACGTCGGCGGCACGGGTCATGAGGCCTTCCTCGTCATAGGTGTCGAGGGTTGCGAGCGCCGCAGCGCAGGCAATCGGGTGGGCCGAGTAGGTATAGCCGTGGAACAACTCGATCATGTGTTCCGGACCGGTCATGAAGGCATTGTAGATGTCGGACGTGCAGAACACGGCGCCCATCGGCACTACGCCCGAGGTCAGGCCCTTGGCGGTTGTGACGAGATCCGGAGTGACACCGAAGAAGTCTGTCGCAAAGGGCGAACCGAGACGGCCAAAGCCGGTGATGACTTCGTCGAAGATCAGGAGAATTCCGTTCTGGGTGCAGATCTCGCGCAGGCGTTCCAGATAGCCTTTCGGCGGAATGAGAACGCCGGTGGAGCCGGCAACCGGTTCGACGATTACAGCTGCGATCGTGGACGGATCGTGCAACTGGATGATGCGGATCAGGTCTTCGGCATATTCGGCACCGTTTTCCGGCACACCGCGCGAAAAGGCATTGCGCTCCGGGTCGTGGGTGTGGCGCATGTGATCGACACCGGTCAGCATGGTGCCGAAGGTGCGCCGATTGGCAACAATGCCGCCGACGGAGATGCCACCGAAGCCGACCCCATGATAACCGCGCTCGCGGCCGATCAGGCGGGTGCGGGTGCCCTGGCCGATTGCGCGCTGATAGGCGAGCGCGATTTTCAATGCCGTGTCGACGCTTTCCGAACCGGAATTGGTGAAGAAGACATGGTCCAGCGGGGAGGGCATCATGGCGGCCAGACGAGCGGCCAGTTCGAACGCCTTGGGATGACCCATCTGGAACGCAGGGGCGTAATCCAGTTCGGCGACCTGTTTTTGAACCGCTTCGACTATTCTGGGTCGGGAGTGACCGGCGTTGCAGCACCACAGGCCCGCCGTTCCGTCAAGGATCTGACGCCCGTCCGCGGTCTGGTAGTGCATGTCCTTGGCAGACACGAACATGCGCGGCGCCTGCTTGAACTGGCGGTTGGCCGTAAACGGCATCCAGAAGGCTTCGAGATTGTTGGTGGCAGCCTGGCCCGATGCTGCTGATGACGCCGTTGCTGACATACGTCCTCCTCGCGGCCCGTCGTCACTCAGGGCCGGCTGTTGGCAATTCACGAGAAGAGGCATGGCTGCTTGTCCGCCGGTTAAAGGCAGATCTGCCAGCTTTGGTCCTCTCCCCAAACTGTTCCCGTAACACCTTGAACGGGCTTTTGCCTCTTTTCAAAGTGCGAATGTCTCTGGTTGGCCCCAGGGCCGTTTCCGGTTTGTCACCGGTATATGTTTCATGATGATCACAACCGGGCGATCCATCAAGAGTTCCCCATTGCGGGGCCCAATGCGATCGTCTAGCCTTCTGACCATCTGGTCAATTTACCCTAGGAGGGATTTGACCAAATGGTCAAGATGCAAATCCGGTCGATATGGCTAATTTCTGGTCATTCCATTGCGCTTGACGAAACCAGAGGCGAAAAACGGCTGGAATCAAGCCGAAATTGCCCTCGGGAACTGTTACGAGAGGCGGCCTGCGGGCCGGGATGGACTTATTGATGACAGGTTTCAGCGGTCAGACGACTGCGGGGTCAAAGGCGGGTGGCCTCAGCAGAATTCAGGAAAAAAATCGGTCTCTGATTCTTGATGCCGCCTTGGGTGAATTTTCCCAGAAGGGTTTTTCCGGTGCGACGGTGGAGCGGATTGCAGCTGAAGCCGGCATGTCGAAGTCGAACCTGCTCTATTATTTTTCGTCCAAGGAAGCGATCTACAACGCGACGCTGGCCCATATTCTGGAAGTCTGGCTGGCGCCCCTGAAGACGCTTGATCCGGCGGGTGAGCCTGCGCATGAACTGGCGGATTACATCCGGCAGAAGATTGATATGTCCGCAAGGTTCCCGGAGGCTTCGCGCCTGTTCGCGAACGAGGTGATGCAGGGCGCGCCACAAATCCTGCCTATCTTGCAGACCGACCTGAAGCGGCTGGTGGAGGAAAAGAGCCAGGTGATCGAGGACTGGATCGCCGCCGGCAAGATGAAGCGCGTCGATCCCGTCCATCTGATTTTCACGATTTGGGCAACCACCCAGCATTACGCCGATTTTTCCGTTCAGATAAAGGCGCTGACAGGAAAGGATCTCAGCGATCCTGACTTTCACAAGGCAACCGTGCAATCCGTAACGGCATTGATCCTGAATGGTGTCGGCCTTGAATGGGAGCCGGAGGAAGAAGCGGCAACATGACGGACGATCCGTCAGAAGGCAAAAGCAACGCCCGGATTCCGGTGACAGACAGAATTTTCATTCTGAGGGACGACCTTTCGGAGGATTTCATCAGGGCGTCCGGGCCGGGCGGGCAGAACGTCAACAAGGTTTCTACCGCCGTTCAGCTTCGTTTCAATCTGGCGGGAAACACGACCCTGCCTCAGGACGTCAAGGCGCGCGCTGCCAGGCTTGCCGGCAGCCGCTTGACACTGAGCGGCGAAATCATTCTGCAGGCCGATCGACATCGGACGCGGGAGCGCAACCGGGACGACGCGCTGCAACGGCTTCTGGAGCTGCTGCGGAAAGCGACAGAAAAACCCAAGCCCCGCAAGGCAACCAAGCCGACACTCGGCTCGAAGCGCCGCAGGCTGGATTCGAAAAAGCAACGGGGTCAGATCAAGAAGCTCCGGGGCCGCGGCGGACGGCACGACGACTGACCGACGGACCAGGCCCTCCTTAAACCGGTGCTGGTGCAGGGCACCAGCCCCGGTGCGGGACGGCGTGAGGGTGCGGCAAGAGCCGGAACATGCCTTCCGTAAAAGGAGGCATGGTAAAAAATGCCTATGTCTCTGTAATTCATGTTTAATTTTAAATTAATGGCCGCCGTTTATGGATAACAGATACTTAAATCTGGTCGGATTTTGGGATGTTGCCCAGGGCGTTCTTGAAATGTTTTGCCGGACTTGCCGTGGGGGGCGCCCTTCTGGCCGGTTGTAACAGTGTCTCGACGCCGCCACCGGAAATCGCTCTGCCTCTTGCCTATTCTTCCGCAAAAGGATCCTCACATGGTGACCTGCCGTCGCAGTCCCGCTGGTGGCTGACTTTTGGCGATGCGCAGCTAAATGGGTTGATCGATCGTGGACTCAGCACGAATTTGGATATCCGGCAAGCCTATCAGCGGCTTGCGGCCGCGAATGCGTCCTTACGACGTGCCGGGGCGGACGCCCGTCCCCAGTTGTCGGTGGAGGGAGGGTACTCCGGCTACGGCAGCCATGCTGCCGGAAGTCATGACCTTGGAACGCGCGGGACCGGATCGCTGACGTTCAATCTGGGGATCGATCTTTTCGGCCGTTATGCAAACGAACGGAAGGCGGCTGCGGCCAGGCAGGCCGCGGCGGCTGCCAATGTGCAAGTCGTCCGGCTCGCCTATCTGGCGGATCTGACGGCAAGTTACATCGACCTGCAATATTTCCGGCAGGCATTGTTCGTCGCGAACCAGAACATCGCTTCATATCGCAAGACCCTCGAACTGACGCGCGACATGAGGACAGCCGGGATTGCCACCAATCTTGATGTGGCGCAGGCCCAGGCGCTGGTGGATGCGGCCAGGGCGGAACTTCCCCTCTTTTACAAAGGGGCCGATGCGGCAGCTCACCGGATCGCGACCCTGCTGGACCAGCCGGCAACAGGTTTTGTCAATTCGCTGTCGAAGAAACGTCATCAGCCACAACCATCGGGCAAGGCTTCGGTCCTGACCGCAGGCGTGCCGGCAGACCTTCTGCGCAACCGGCCCGATGTCCGGCGGGAGGAATTCTTGCTCACAGCCGCCGCGGCGGAAATCGGCGTAGCGCAGGCGCAACTTTATCCTGCATTGTCGCTTACCGGAAACATCGATGCCTCGACCATACTCGCGACAGGAAACCCCGTAAGCGCGGCTGTCTGGGCATTCGGTCCCTCGTTGCTGGCGCCGATCCTTGACGGAGGCAGGCTCAGGGCAAATGTCGACATCGCCAAGGCGGACACGCGCGGGCAGTATCTTGTCTGGCGGCAATCGGTTTTGAAGGCGGTCGAAGAGGTGGAAACAGCCCTTGCCGCGGTCAGGCGCAGTCAGCAACAGGTGCAGGCTTACCGGCAAGTCGTGAGTTCCTATGCGAAGGCAAGCAAGCTCGCCCGTGAAAGCTATCGCGGTGGAACGGGTATCATTCTCGATGTGCTCGCGTCGGAAAGATCACTCTCCGAAGGGCGATTGGCTCTCGCTGATAGCCTTCGGCAACTTGGCAAGGATTACGTCAGTCTGCAGGTTGCCATCGGGGGCGGGGCCGCGGTGACCGGAGCCCTGGAGAGCTTGACGACAGGAAGTACCGGCCACATTGCCGTGTCGTCACCCGTCAAGCTCCCCGCTTTGCCTGCCAGGGACGCCAAAGCGGCAGATAAACCGGTTCAGGCGAAAAAGGAAAGCGGTCAGGCCATCGCGCCGCTCCGCCTGAAACGGGCAGGTTGACTGCAATCGGACGAAACTCCGCCACCTGATGGTTCGAGACCGGCTCCTAAGAAACTGCGGAAACCGGTTCTTCGTCATTTCGGGGCGTTTCGCACATCAAGCGGTCGATTTGCGTCAAGGTTGCCGTGCAGACGTCGTTCATCTTGTCGAGCTGTGCTTTCAGTTCTTCCGGCGATCCCTTTTCATCGCTTCTGAGACGCCGCTCCATGGCTTCGGCAAGCGTGGCAAGCCCGGTGGCTCCAAGAATATTGCTTGAACTCTTGAGCGTATGCGCGGGCAGGACACCTTCGTCCAGACGACCGCTGTCAATGGCCTCTTCAAGCGCGGCGAGGTAGTTGCGCGTATCGGCACGGTAGAAAGAAACAAGCGTGTCGAATTTCTTCATGGACCGGCGGGTTCGCTGGAAAACGTGCAGATCCATCAGCGGCCCCCGGTCCTTACCGTCCTGCGCCTCGATTCCCGCAGATGGCGCTGCATCTTGTGAGGCACTGTTTTCCGCAGTCGTTTGCTCCTCGACAGCCGTCAATGGCGTGGTTGCCGGAAGTCTAAGAACGTCAGCGGTTTTTCGCAGCTTTGTCTTGGGCGCAAGGCAGGCCCTGAACTCCGGATTTTCCAGCAATCTTTCAAACATCTGGCGGATCGCGTCGTCTTGCATCGGCTTTGCCAGGAAGTCGTCCATGCCGGCGGAGATACATTTTTCACGATCGCCCTTCAGCGCGTTTGCTGTGATCGCGACAATCGGACACCTGGAAGTGGTGCCTTCCGCCATCATCTTGCGCATGCGGCGCGTGGCCTCGTACCCGTCCATAACCGGCATCTGGCAATCCATCAGCACGATGTCGTACGGTTTGGTTTCAATCCTCGCCAGAGCCTTCTGCCCGTCGTTGACTGTGTCGATGACAAATCCGTAGTCGCTGAACATTTCTTCCACGACAAGCAGGTTGACCTGATTGTCGTCGATCGCCAGCATCCGGCACCCGGCAAATGCGTTGTGGAGCGGGTTGGCGGTAGCTGAAGGTTCTATCAGCGTTACGTTCCTGTCTTCGCCAGAAATCAATTCGACCACCGTTTCCGCAAGACGCAAGGGGAGGAAGGGCTTGATGATCGCGCGGTCGAAGTGAGCGTAATTCTTGCTGAGTTGCTTGTCGCCGACAACAACGGACGATATCGACGCGCCAAAATGCTTCTTGAGTGCCTGCCAGTCGTCAATTGCACGCTGGACGTCGTGTTCTTCGTCGAACATCACTACCCGGAACGGCCCGTTTGCGTCAGCATCTTCAAACACCTGCTTAAGCGTGTTTTCGTCATAATCAAAAACGGTCACTTCAAGTCCCAGTGGAGCGAATGCCGCCCGGAGCAGGCGCTCGTTCGTAGCTGAAGTGGTCAGTACGGCAATGCGGTCGTTGCCCTCGTAGGGAATGAAAGCTGTATCGCCGCTTTCGATCGGCAGACGGAGAATGAATGTCGAACCGATGCCGCGGGTGCTTTGCACGAGAATGTTTCCGCCCATAGCCTTGGCAATCAGGTTGCTGATGGACAAGCCCAGTCCGGTGCCGCCGAACTTGCGCGACATGCTGGAATTGGCCTGAACGAACCGTTGAAAGAGCTTGTCGATTTCCTTCTGCTCCATGCCTATGCCGGTGTCCTTTACATCGACAAGAAGCCAGCCGTTCGCCGGGGAGGGGCAGGTGTCCGAATAAACGAACCTTGCCGAAAGGATCACCTCGCCCTTGGTGGTGAATTTGATCGCGTTCGACAGAAGGTTGCCAATCACCTGGCGCAGGCGCATCGGATCGAGTTCGGTATATTCGGGAACTGAATGATCCACGTTGACATGCAGGTCGATCTGCTTCTTGCGGGCATTCGGATAGTAGAAGCTTGCGATCTCGAGCAGTTGGGTGTGCAGGTTGATGCGCTCTGGCGATATGTCCATCTTGCCGCTTTCCAGCTTGGACATGTCCAGGACGTCGTTGAGAATCCCGAGCAACATGGAGCCCGACGACATGATCTGGCGCGTGTAACGTTTTTGAACAGGCGTCAGTTCGGAACGGTTCAGGACCTCCGCAAGGCCGAGGATGCCGTTCAAGGGCGTCCGGATTTCATGGCTCATGGTCGCCAGGAATTCGGATTTGACATTGTTGGCGCGCACGGCCTCCTTCATCGCCCTGACCTGCTCCTGGCGAAGCTTGCGGGCCGATCGCCTGACATGAGCGAGAAATACGCTCGTGACGAAGATGAGGAGTGCGAAGCCCAGCACGAAGTACAGATGAACCAGCATGTTGCCGTCGTATTCCCGGACCGAAAAGCCGAGCGATGCATTGGAGCTGAGAGGGATCGAGAAAGTTTCTGTGTCACCTTTCAGGAAAAGTGGAACGATGTCGTCACGCCTTCTGTTCTTGACGTCAAACGTGGTTGCGTTCAGGGAGTACCTTATTTCCTCTATGCTGGTATGCTTCAGCTTCTTTTCGGCGGCCCTGATAGCTGCGTTCAGATCCATGACCGCGTACGTGATCAGATGGCGTTCCGTGTTTTCCCTGCTCAGTCTCAGGCCCCATTCCCTGCTGACCGGAACGGCCTGTGCAACGACGATGTATTCCTTGTGAAGGTTCCGAAAGAGTTCCGGGAAGTCGGACTTGGCAAACAGGAGGAGGTTGCCCGGTTCGGAGGCAAGCCTTCCCACAAACCGGGCGTAGGAATGGGCCTCGGCTCCAAAGGCGATTTCCGATGCAAGCAGCGAATGTCGTGATTGCAAGTCGTCGCTGAAGAGGTGCCCGATGTCTTTGATGAATGGCGGAATCTTTCGGTATTTTCCGAAATCCTGTTCGGCTTCCCGTTCTTCTTCAGAGAGCAGTTTTACCGTCAGGTCCTTGACGCCGATGACGACTGCCGAAACGTCGGAATTGACTGATTGCAGGAAACCGGACAGGTCGCTTTGGTAGTGTTTTCTGTTTTCGTCGATAATGCTCGACGCAAGAGCGATTTCCAGCAAAACGGCAACGCAAAATACCAGGCATATCGCCGCGAGATGCGGATTTCTCTTCAAATGGCGGATCAGGTTCCGTGTGCGATGGACTGGTCTTACCATTTGTAGCTCTTTTCCGTCAGGCAGGCGGCGGTGACCTTGTTGCCGGTTTCGCTGTAGACGAGTTTGTCGAAGACGAAGGCCCTGGCGCGCACGATACCGCGTCCGCTCTGTCCGAGCGCGCGAGAGGGATCGGCTGCCAGGTAGGGACGCCAATTGAACCCGGGGCCATTGTCTTCCACCGTCAGGACGAGGCCGTTTGTCCGCCGAAGCATTGTGGCCTCGACACGGCCGGACGCATATTCGGGAAGACTTGCGCGGTCCCTCAGGGCCTTGTCCCATGTCCCTTCCGCAAGAAGGCGGGCCTTTTCATTGAAGCCGAAACGCAGGACACCGTGTTCGACGGCATTCTGAAGCAGTTCGAAAATACCCTGGATGATCTTTTCGGGGTGCCGGTGGATGCTGGCCAGCAGGCTCGCAACCGGTTCCACTTCATCCGGCCTGCGTAACGACATTTTCAGCACGTCAATGTTTTCGAAGGCGATTTGGTGATTGTCGAGCCTGTTCTTTACGGCCTTTCGGCGGGCAGATTCCCGAACGGCGGAAATGAGCACCGATCTGACGAGGTCGCGTTGCGCCGGTTTGGTTATATAGTAGAAGGCACCAGCCTCCAGACCGGCACTGATGTCTCCGGTCTCGGTCGCGCCGGTCAGCAGGATGACTGGAAGGTCTGCCGTGTCGGGATCGGCCTTGATGCGCCGGGTCAGTGCAAGGCCGTCCATGACCGGCATCATCCGGTCCGTGATGATCACGTCGGCACGGGCCGGGTTTTCGCGGATCAGGGTATAGGCTTCGGCGCCGTTTTCCGCCAGTTCGACCGCATATCCCAGCCTCTCCAGTTCTGATTCCAGAACAGTTGCCGCCACACGGTCGTCTTCAACCAGAAGAACCCGTTTTCTCTCAGCGCATTCCCGGGGAATGTTCATGCCTGTAATTGGTTGGAAAGTCATGGCGTCACCTCTCCCCAAAGGCAGACGTGAGCGTGCGCTGCAAGGGGGTCAGAAGATACTGAAGGGCGGTCTTTTGCCCTGTGATGATGTCTGCCGTTACCTCCATGCCGGGCAAAAGCAGCGCCCCCGGTGCCTTTTTCAAACGCTGGTTTTCGAGTTGTAGCCGGACCAGATAGTAGGAGCGGCCGTCCGTGGACTGGAAAGAGGACGGCGAAATACTTTTTATATGCCCGTCAAGCCAGCCATACCTGGTGTAGTCGAAAGCGCTCACCTTTACATGTGCCGTCTGGCCGGTTTTGAGATATCCGACCTGACGGGCGGGGACTTTGGTTTCCGCCAGAAGCGGCTTGTCGAGAGGAACGATGACGGCAAGGTCTTCTCCCGGCTCAACCACGGCGCCGGCGCCCTTCACCTGAAGGGATTTCACGACACCGCGTATGGGGGCCTTGACGCTCAGGCGCTGCCTGCGGCCATTCTTCTTGCGGATCGTCCCTTCAAGGGCCGTCAGGGCGGCTTCGATTTCCAGGACGCGTTGGGCAATCACGGCCTTTTGCGCCGCCTCGAAACTGGCTTTCTGGTGTTCCACTTCTTCACTGCGGGCGATTGCGGCGCCCTCCCGTCCGAGCAGGGCTGCCAGTTCGGCATCTGCTCTCAGCCGAAGGCGCCGCTTTTCAGCGTATTGAACCTCCGTCACCACACCCTTGGTAAACAACTTTCTGTAGCGCTGTTCTTCCTTGATGGCGTGGCTCTGTTCTTCCCGCGCACCGGTGAGTTGCGCCCGGACCGCGTCGAGCGAGAAACGGGCTTCACTGATCTGGCTGTCGAATTCCCGCCGTTGCGCCATAAGGGAGAACATGGCGGCGTTGTAGGCATTCAGGTTGTTGATGCGCTCCATGGCGAAGTTGTTTGAAATGAAGCTGAAGTCCGGATCCCGCTGGTCGGCGAGGGCCCGCTGGGTTTCCAGTTGGCCTTTCAGGTCCATTCGCTGACGTTCCAGCGTTTCGCCGTCCTCCAGGGTCGAGGCGTCGCGGAGAGTTAGGAGGATCGTGTCCTTTTCGATTACGTCACCCTCGCGGACATGAATGTCCTGAACGATGCCGCCTTCCAGGTGCTGCAGGGTTTGTTCGAAATCCTGGGGGATCAGCGCGCCTGTTGCGACGGAAACTTCATCGATCGAGGCGAAGGCTGCCCAGGCAATGGCAACGAAAACCGCGGAAGCCGCCGCCCGGCCGACCAGTCTTGCGTATCTTGCCGGAATACGTTCCTCGACAAGGGCTGGACGCCCCACATCGTCGGCCAGGACGAGGCCGGAAGGGAAGTTTGCGCGGACCATTTTTCGGTAGAGCCGGAGAACCCCTATCATGCAGACCTCACCATTTTGCCGTCCGGTTTTGAAACGATCGGGATTTTGCCGTAGCGCAGGGCGATGATCCTGTCCGCCTCGGCGAGGAAATCGGAGCGGTGACTGACAAAAAGGACCGTCCTTTTGCCATGCATTTCCCGCAGCAAACGCTGCAGGAGCAGACCTGTTTCTCCGTTCATCAGCGAATTGGGCAATTCATCGATCAGCACCAGCCGGCTGTTGACCAGCAGCGCCTGCGCAAAGGCAAACCTGTAACGGAAGTCGTTGTTGAAATTCGCCTCGATCCTGGCATGAATGGGTTGATCCAGACCGTCCGGCAGTTCCGCAATCGTCTGTGACAGCGAGACCCTTTCCAGAATGTGACGCATCTGGTCTTCAGTTGCCATCGGATTGGCGAACGCAAGGTTCTGGCGCACGGTCCCGGGAAAGAGGCGCGGTCTTTGCGGGACGTAGGAGATACGCCGGCGCAGTTCCGTAAGTGGCAATTGGCGCAGATCGACTCCGTCAAGGCGGATCGTTCCAAGGGGCACGTTCTGCATTCCGAGGATCAGTTTCAATATGGTGGATTTGCCCGTGCCATTGGCGCCATGAATGCCGATCGTCTCACCCGGCCTGATCTCCATATCCAGACCAACGAAAACCGGCCGCGTGTCGGAGGCCTTGAAACCCACGTTGACCAGGCTGAGACGGCCCCTGACTGGTGCAATATGGTGGCTCTCACGGTCTTCCTCGCTCTCCGCGGCAAGATCCATCAGCGAGTTCGTCTGCTTCAGGTTCCGGCGGATTTGTTCAAATCTCTGCACAGTCAGGCAGATTGTATGGAAAGGGAGCAGGGACCTGAGCGTCAGGATCGTTATTGCCAGAAGAACCGATCCTCCAATCTCACCGCTCCAGACAAGATGCGCACCGCCTGCAAGAACCCCGATGATCGAAACCGTGAAGGTGAATGTCGAGGCCAGTTCGGCCCTCAGGCCCACCAGACGCAGGTTCATTTGTGAGCGTTGTTCGCGCTTGGCCGCAACACCAATACGTTTTGCCCATGCGCCTTGCAGGCCGTTGTCCCGGATGGTCTGAAGCTTTTCCAGGGTCTCGATGGCAAGCCGCTGGCTTTCCGTCGCGGCGTCGGCCGCAATGCTGGTCAGGACACTGGATTTTCTGAGTGACAGCAGGAATATGGTTGCAAAACATGCGACGGCGACAAGGGGAATGATGATGATCTGAGGCGCAAGCAGACCGACAAGCAGCAGTCCGGTGATCGATACGGGCAAGTCGATTACGGACGCAAAAGCCGGGCCGGTGATAAAATCCCGGACGCTTTCGAAGGACCGCAGCCTGGCAGCCTGTCCCGTTGGCAGGGCGCGTTCGGACAGGGCAGGGGAAACCTGCAGGATTTTCCAGAAGGCAGAAGTGCTGATCAGAAATTCGAGCCGGTTGGCCGCATATGAGATGATTTCGGCACGGCGCTGAAGGAAATAGGCATCCAGTAGCGTGAGAAGGGCCAGTCCGAGGATCAGGTCCGGCATTCTCGCCAGATCGCCAAGGCCGATCACTTGACCGAAAAAGGCGGCAATGAAGAGCGGCATGGCGATGCTTGTCAGAGAAAGCAGGGCACTGACGATCAGGAGAGACCGCATAACACCCTTGAAACGGGAGAAAATCGCACGCACCCATGAGTGTCCGGTGTGACCCCGGGAGGTCGCCGAAACCGGATTGTGGTCACTGTCGAACTCGAAGCTCCACACCTGCGCGTCCAGGTCCGCCAGTTCCTCTCGGGAGACGGACCGAACGTTGCCACGAGGGGTGATCGCGAGCCAGTTGTCGTCGCTTGGAACCAGAGCAGCGAGGCCCCGTTTTCCGCACACTAGCACCGGCAGTTGCTTTTCCGTTTTCGCAAGCCAGGCGGGGGTTCTGCTCGTCACGAGAAAACCGAGATTAGCCATGGCCGACAACAAGCTATCCGCCTTGCCGTCAAGACGCGAGATCGGAATGGCACCCAAGGCTTTTTTCAATGGAAAGTCACGGCCGGAACTCAAGGTCAGCGCGCTGAAAAGGCGGCTCGCCTCCATATCGTTGTTATAGGTGGCGATCACTTTCGCCACGGCATCAATGCCCTGGCGAAACGTTGCATGACGCTTGGTCGGGCTCGTCTGCGCCCCGGAAGAAGGGCCACCAGCCATTTCCCGTCGAAGCCGGGCCTGGAGCGTGCGTGCGTCCATCACAGTCTCAGGCTCCTGTATGCTGAAATCTGACGTTCGGTCCGCGACATATCTGCGGAAAATCCGTGCTGGGTCAGGATCAGGCTGCGTTGAGCGCCGCTTGTCAGATTGAGGTCGTCGGACACGATCATGAGCGTGACCTGTCCCTGAAGGCGGCCGAGGAAACGTTGCAGGCGGTCATATCCCTGCCGGTCGAGCCCCCGGTCGATGTTGTGCAGCAGCAGAATTCTGGGGCGCAGGGCCAATGCCCTCAAGATGGCGAGCTGCTGGCAGAGCCCGGCGGGAATATTTTCGTTCAGTTCTCCAGTCAGCGGAGTATCGACCCCGCGGGGGAGCTCGGAAAGCGGGCCGTTCAAGGACATCATGCCGGCCACCAGCATGGCCTCGTCGAGTGACACTTCGCCGAAGCGGGTGATATTGTCCCGGATGGTACCCTTGAACATCCGCGCCTGAGGCGGGACATAAGCGACGCACCTGTTGAGGAGCTGCTGGTCAACCATGCTGATATCGGCCCCGTTGATCAGTACCCGGCCTTCCATGGGGTCGCTGATCCCGGCGAGGCAGTGCAGAAACTTGGTTTGCGCGACTTCTCCGGCCCCGGAAATGGCGATGGTTTCTCCGGGTGAAAGGTGCAGGCTCATGGGGCCGTAGTGGGCCTGTTCGTTTCCATGCTGGGAAATGAACTCCAGGTCTTCGATATCCAGACGGCCTTCGCCATCCATTTCGGCCCTGCCCACCTTCAGCTCCAGTGCGCGGCGCGGCGTCAGGGCGAAGGCTTCTGAGAGTGTGGTTTCGGCTTCGCACATGTCGCGGGACTGGATCAAAATGAATACGGCGCGCTGCATCGGGCCGACAAGTCGGCCGCCGAGCAGAATGATCGCCGCGACCGCGCCGAGGGTCATGTTGCCGTTTGAGGCCGAATAAGCGCCGTAGGCGAGGGATACGCCGAGGATCACCTGGTTGATCAGGACGGTGCCGTTCATCAGCTTGCTGGCGGCGTTGGAGGCGGTAAGGCTGGTGCGGGCTATGTCGGCCTGGATGGCCTCGTAGCGCCGTTGAATATAGTCCTCGATTGCAAGCGCCTTCAGCGGATGAATGGACCCGAGTACGGACAGGAGAAAGCGGTAACGGCGTTCCGTCTTCCTGTTCAGACGGTTGGATGTTCTTTGCAGCCTTGTCGCCTGTTGCAGGGTGAACCAGACGCCTGCCGCCAGGCAAAGGGTGACGAGGACGCCGGAAACAGGGGAAATATACAAGATCAGCAGAAGTATGATCGGCAGGAACATGAGTTCGAGCATGGCGACCAGTGTCTGGCCACTCGATTTTTCAGCAACTTGCGAAATCCGTGTGAAATAGTCGAGGCTTCGCGCCGATCCTCGCTCGCCCGGTTCGAAACCACTGCGTACAAGCTGGCTGAACAGACGGGTGGTCAGAGCGGCCGAACGCACGCCGATTCCGTTGTAAAGGGTATAAGACCTGCAAAACCTGAGGCAGGCTTCCAGGCCGGCCAGAACGGCACCACCTGCAACGATGACAGGTAGTGTCGCGGAGTGGGGGTTTGGCAGAATCCGGTTGAATACCAACTGTGCGGCGATCGGAACAGTGAGGCCCAGAATATTCAGGGCCACGGTCATGATAAGGAGATCGCCAACGGGTGCGTCGGCGTTCCTTACCTTGTTGAATGACCCTTTTCCAAGATCCATCAAGCTACCCCACACATTTGCTTCCGGTTTGGATCTGTCCCCCGTATTTCCTTGCTGGTATCAGCCCAGCAGACCTCCTCCTCCAAGCAGCGAACCGCCCAGGTCTCCAAGCGTGTCGGTGGTGCTGTCGATCGTGCTGTCGGTTGTCAGCGAGCCGTCATCGGTGAGAGTTCCCGTGTCACTCGTTGTGTCGCCGCTGTCCAGCAGGCTGAGTTCATCAAGAGTAACGTTGCCGTCGCTGACCGTATCAGCGCTGTCGAGGAGGCCGCTTTCCGTGTCTGCAGTCAGGGACGTGTCTTCAACCGAGCTTGTGGTATCGCCCAGGAGGCTGTCGATTTGCGTCTGATCGGTCAACGTATCGTCCACGGTTTCATCGAGCACGATTTCATCGCCGCTACTCAGGAGGTCCGTGGTGTCGGTCAAGGTGGAATCCAGGCTTGTATCGGCGCTCAACAGATCATCGACCG
This sequence comes from Roseibium sp., assembly GCF_050301095.1. GTDB lineage: Bacteria > Pseudomonadota > Alphaproteobacteria > Rhizobiales > Stappiaceae > Roseibium. The sequence continues at coordinate 6,484 of NZ_JBNKYW010000066.1, read as the reverse complement.
TGTCGGTGAGCGTTGTGTCGGTGAGCGTTGTGTCGGTGTCCGTAGTCGTGTCACCGCTGGTCAAGGATGCGGAGGTGTCGCCCGATGTCGTCTGGTCGTCTGTGGATGAGAGGCTGGCGTCGAGGCTGACATCGGTGAGCGTGTCCGTGGTGTCGGTCAGCAGTGTGTCGGCATCCGTAGTCGCGTCGACATCAATGTCGATGTCCGTACCAAGCAACTCCTCCACGGGGTCATAGGTCACGTCGGCATCGACGACCGTTTCTTCCACGAGCGGGGTGTCCGCGATTGCATCGACCGTAAGATCCGTGTCGCCTTCCTGGGGCGTGCTGTCATCCGCGCTCAGGAGAGGATCTAGCAGGGAGCCGGAAGCCTCGGTTACGGCATCGGTGATCGTATCTGTGGTTTCGACGATTGTGTCCGTTGTGTCGGACAATAGGGTGTCGGCGGTGTCCAGCGTTTCGTCAACGCTGCCCGTCAAGGTTTCCGTCGTACTGTCCAGGGATGTGTCCAGATCCACGACGGCATCGACGTCAGCATCGATATCAGTGCCGAGAAGATCTTCAACCGGATCGAGCGTGACGTCGACGTCGGCAACGGTGTCGTCAATCAGGGGGGCATCAGCGAGTAGGTCCACCGTCAGATCCGTGTCACCGTCCTCGGACGTGCTGTCGCCTCCACCCAGAAGCGGATCCAGCAGGGATCCGGCGTCGCCGAGCGTGTCGTCGACTGTATCGGTCAGAGTGTCCGTGACGTCTTCCACAGTCGTCTGAAGATCGGCCACGACATCCACATCCACGTCGATGTCCGTATCGAGCAGGTCTTCGACAGGGTCGAGGGTGACGTCCAGGTCGGCCACGACATCTCCAACCAGCGGAATATCCGCGATCGCGTCCACGGTCAGATCGGTGTCGCCGTCTTGGCCGGTGCCGCCGCCAAGCAAAACATCCAGCAGTGAGCCGGCGGTGTCTCCAAGCACGCCGTCAATGGTATCCGTCAATGTGTCCGCGACGCCGTCGACCGCCGCTTGCAAGTCGGCGACGAGATCCAGATCGGCATCAATGTCCGTATTGAGCAGGTTTTCAACGGGATCAAGGGAGACATCGATATCCGCCACGACGTCATCCAGGACCGGCACGTCCGCGACCACGTCGACAGTCAGGTCGGTGTCGCCGTCAGAACCTTCACTTCCGGGGGGAATGTCGTCTCCGCCTCCACTTGTAGGGTCGCCGCCGGAGTTGTTGCCCGAACCGGTTGTTTCGTCGGACTTGCCGGTCGCAACAGCAGTTTCAAGGGCGGAAGAGGAGGAGGGGGCTGAAAATGTGGCGCCGATACCAGTATGCCCACCGGTTATTCCCGAACTCTCGGCTTCCGAATATCCGGCAGTGCCGTCTGCATGTGCATTTTCGGCTATTTCGTTTGAGGAGCCGCGAAGGTCTGCAGGCGTCACCGTGAACGGCTGTGATACGCCGGCGGCCTCAGGAGCGGAGGTGACCGTGTCCTCGGATGACCCGTGAGAAACTTCAGCTGCTCGCGGCGAAGCGCTGCTGGAGATGGACGTAATATCCGATTGGGCCCCATCGCCGCGAACCGCGGCTGCTCCCAATTCCGCCGTTTCAGCGTCACCACCGGTTGTGTCCTGGCCTTTTGGGCCGGCGAAACCGTTGAGTGCCGAGAATTGGTCGATCGCCTCGTAGAGCTTTGCCTCGAGAGCGTTGGGAATATTTTGAGCAGCCATCTTTTCCTCCAACAGAAAGCACTGTCGCAAGAAAAGTATAGCAAACGATTAACTTACCGGTACTTTCACTTGGTGGTGAAGTAAACAATCCATTTAAACTAACAAATATTAACGTATTGCCCTTGGGTATGACTTGTAACATCTTTTATTGGTAAAACTTACCATGCGTTATGTAAAGATGCACAGCGATCCCAATGGTCCATGCCGCATTTCAATCGTGGGTTTTGGTCCTCCCGGAAATTCCGAATGATTGCCCTGTCTCAACAGAGGCTGCATGTTACTTCTTCGAAACATTGCAGGAGAACGTATTTGACCCAGGATCACATTGCCTTGGCTTTGACCGGGAAATCTGTTCCCGATCTTTCGTTGCAGGCAACGGATGGCAACGAAATAGATCTGGCCAGGTTGGAGGGAACAACTGTCCTATACGCCTTCCCGCGCACCAGTCCGCCGAACGAGCCACCTATCGAGGGGTGGGACCAGATTCCGGGAGCGCGGGGCTGTACACCACAGTCGAGAGGTTTTGCGGAACATCACGACGCAATCCTCCTGGCCGGTGCCAGACGCGTTTTCGGACTGTCTACCCAGGATACCGACTATCAGAAGGAAGTCGTGGAACGTCTGTCCTTGCCGTTTTCGATTCTGTCTGATGAACAACTGGCGTTTGCCGATGCGCTTGGGCTTCCTCGATTTGAGGCGGGCGGCATGACGCTACTGAGCCGAATTACGCTTGTCATCGAAGATGGACGCGTTCGAAAAGTGTTTTCACCGGTTGAAAACCCGGCAGAAAATGCTGCCGAAGTCGCGGCTTTCCTTCGGAGCAGGTGCTAGGGGGAAAAATATAAAAGTTCAGGTCGCTCGGGAAAGGACAGAATTCAAAGTTAGTGAAATTGAAAACCGCACCTGGAGTACGCTCCTTAAAAGCTGAAGCATCTGACCGGAGCTGTTTCGTCTGCTGGCATGTTGGGAGACGCGCCGTGGTTTTGCAGCGTTCCACCGCTTTCCGGATGCATCGCATCGCGCTGCTCGACGCGCCTAGCCGTGCGACCTGCTTTCCCTCATCAAATGCCCTGACATTTCCGGAAAGTATTCCAGGTAGCGTGGCAATTCGGCTTCAAGGCGTATCCACCTGAAACATCTTGCTGCTGAGGGGGGAGATAATTGCCTTTCCTTATCAGACCTTTCCCCGGATTGGTCTTCTTGCAAGACACAACCAGAGCGGACATACTTCCCCTTCGTCAGCCTTGGAGGGGTAAGCCGTTGTTTCGTTCCTGTGCCGCCGTCTTCCTGCTTCTCCTATCTGTGAGCTTCTCGCTGGCGCAGTCGGACACGGCATCGATGCCGCTTCCCTCAGAATTGCCTTTGCTTGAATACCAGGCACAACTCTACCCCTTTGTTGCAAATCGCACTTACGCAAAGGAAGGCTGGATACGCGACAAGAGCTGGCGCGATACCGGTCCTTTCGTGCTTGGCACATCCTATGGCGTTCATCCGGCGGTGCGGATCTATTATTCGCCCGGGGTGGTCACCTGGCTTGAAGGCGAGCGAAAGGGAACCATTCCCGACGGAGCTATGATCATCAAGGAAATGGCAACACCTCCAGCGGCGCGTTACGTCGAATACCGCGATATGCTGGCGTCCCTTCATCCCGGAGATCCGGAACGGGTGGAAGGCGAAATGCTGGATTTCCTGCGCAAGACCGGGAGGCTCAGCTGGACCGTGATGGTCAAGGACAGCGCGGTGTCTCACGGAGGCTGGTTCTTCGCGTCGGTTGAACAATCCGCCGAGGTAGACAGTTTCAAACCGCCGTTTTCTCCGCCCTCAGGCCAGGCCGGCGACGGCATGTGCATGCGCTGCCATGCGTCTTCGGCGGCGGAGCTCACCTTCTCTGCACTTGAAAACATTCAAGGTTATACGGGCGAACCGCTGACATTCCGCGTGGACGAAAGCTGGCGGAACATAGAGGGTTTCCCTTCAGGGCCGTTCAATCTGCCAAAAGTACAACGTCCGGCAGAGGGAAAGAGCGCGACAGCTCTGATCCAGGATTTCTTTCATAACGACGACGCGTTTGACCGGTCCAACGCCAAGGCCGCTCCTTCGCCCACGGACATCAACCCCGACTTTGCAAAGATGTTTCCGCCGACCGGTGGCATCGCCGTGCCTGCAAACAAGGTGCAAACGTTGCCGAGTGAATGGCTGGATCATGTTCCATCCCGTCCGGGCGGCCCGCAGCACTTCCTCACGTCCGACAATTGCATCGGTTGCCATGGCGGTCTGGGTGGTCCGCCCTATGGCACTACGATGTTCCTGCAGACCGGCCCGAATTACGGTGACGGCTACAACATTTCGGAATATGGCGAATGGCGCTGGTCACCGATGGGGCTGGCGGGACGCGATCCCATTTTCTTCGCGCAGCTTGAAAGCGAATTCGCGCTGCTGGAAGCCGCCGGGGCTGGGGAGCTGACTTCCAACCTCGGCACGACGTGTCTGTCCTGTCACGGTGCCATGGGGCAGAGGCAGCTTCAGATCGACGCTCATGCAAACCCGCACGCGGGGCTCGATCCGAACGAATTCAAGGTGGACTACACACTCTTGCACGCACCACTGACAAAGGCGGAGGAAGAAAAGCAGAAAGCAGACGGAACCTACGCCTATAACCAGTACGGCAGCCTTGCGCGTGAAGGCATTTCCTGTGCCGTTTGCCACCATATCGCGCCGCCTGAACGGGCAGAAGGCCAGCCGCACTACAACAAGCTTGATACCTATCTGATGAACGGAACGACCGGTGTTTTCCGCCTGACCGGTGCCGACCGCCTGATCGGGCCATATGACAATGTTCGGCAAAAACCGATGAAGAGTGCCATGGGCATTGCGCCGGTTCGTGACGGCTACATCAAGGATAGTGAGCTTTGCGGGGCCTGCCACACGATCAATCTGCCCAATGTCGATGCCGACAAGGATGAGCCGCTGGAAGGTTATACCGCGGCGGACCAGGCGGTCTTCAACCAGGCAGCCCGAAACGGTTCGGAGTACCTGAAGGCCGAATTCGGGGTGACCTTCCCGAAGGCGCTGACGGAGTTTCAGCATTCGGTGGAGCAGGCGACTTATCTGGAATGGGTCAACAGCATCTACAGCGAAGATGCGACGAAGAAAACGTGTCAGCAATGCCACATGAAATCGGACTTCAGGAGCGTTGACGGCAGCCTCTCGGTACCTTCGATCACCACGCAGATCGCCGCGATCCAGGATACGACGCTGCCGGATGTGGCGAACCGGCTGCCGCAGAAGGAAATCGACGTGCCATTCCGAGAAGACTATCGGCGGCATAACTATGTCGGGCTCAACGTCTTCCTTGTCGAGATGCTCCGGCAGTTCCGGGCCGAAATGGGGCTGAGTCGGACGGACCCCATGACCTATGCCACCAACGGCGCGCAGCTTTCCATTGACACAATGGCCTTGCAGGCCGCCGAGGAAACGGCGGATGTGGCGCTGGATCTGAGGGAAGGTTACGGCGGGCTTGTCGCCAAGGTGAGCGTGACCAACAAGACCGGGCACCGGCTGCCGTCCGGTGTCGGGTTCCGCCGGGCATTCCTTGAAGTCCGGGCCGTCGGGAAAAACGGCGAGACGCTCTGGTGTTCGGGCTGCACAAATGGGGCAGGGGTCATCGTGGACGATACCGGCACTGCGCTGCCGACCGAGTTTCTGGATGTCGTGCCTGAGGGCAAAGAGACAGCGCTCTACCAGCCGCACTATCGGGTTATCACCGATCAGACCCAGGTGCAGATCTACGAGGAGCTTACCCAAAACGCTGAACGGGAGTTCACCACGAGCTTTGTGCACCGCGTTTATCATCCAAAGGACAATCGGCTCACGCCGCTTGGTGCACTGGTTCCGGGGACATCGGAGTTCCAGAAGAAATTCGGCGACAGCGAAGTGACATCGGCCTTCATGAAAGCGACGCTGCCGGAAGGCCGTGCGGCCAAAGACCCTGATTTTGTTCCCGGGTCCGACCGGTTGGAATACCGCATTGCGTTGCCCGAAGGGATTAACCCCGAACACGTCACTGTCTCGGCAACGCTCTATTCGCAGGCAATACCACCCTATTACCTGAAACAGCGCTTCACCATTGCACCGGACGGACCGGCCACGCAGCGCCTCTATTACCTTGCCAGCAGGCTCAAAACAGAGGGGACCTTGATCGAGGATTGGAAGCTCGCGACGGCTTCGGCCTCCGCAGCACTGCAATAGCAAGCGTTAAAGGGGCATAAAGAAGCGATCAGCCCCCGATCCGGATGGGTGGCGTTTTTCGGGCAGCGGCCACGAGCCAAGTGCCGTATCTCCACAAGGCCTTCGGACCGGTACCGGGCGAGCAAAAGATGGGCATGATGCCTGGACATGTACATCAGGTTGGCAGCGGTAGTGACGCCGATGTACCCGTCATCGAACAGGGCTGCACTTCGATCCGATTCAAGTCACGTTCGCTCGTCAAAACCCACCTCATGCTCAAACACCCGACAATCCAATGGACGCGGGGAGCGTGACATTTTTGAATCGCACACGTGAGACAGTCCAGTCCGGCACTTGCAGTCGAAATACGCATAATCAATATTATGGAATATAAATAGCTGGATGAATTTGGTTGCTAACACAGGCCGTTAGCCGCGCCTGGTTTGCGCGTCGCTTGTATGCCTGTGCTAGCGATGCCGTTACGGCCATGTCACGATTCTTAAGATCGCAGCCGGATTTTTC
>NZ_JBNKYW010000065.1:0-5091 GCF_050301095.1 Roseibium sp. | reverse complement strand
TCCGTCGCCTTCGAGGACGGCCAGCTCGGCCAGGCCGCCTATGCCGCCTCCAAGGGCGGTATTGCCGCCATGTGCCTGCCCGCGGCCCGCGAATTCGCCCGGTACGGCATTCGCGTGATGGCCATCGCACCGGGTCTCTTCCGCACACCGATGATGGAAGGCCTGCCCGAAGAGGTCTCGGCGAAGATCGCCGCCGATATTCCGTTCCCGCCGCGCCTTGGCGAACCCGACGAATTCGCGCTGCTGGCCGCCCATATCGCCACCAATCCGTATCTGAACGGCACGACCTACCGCCTCGACGGGGCGGTGCGTCTGCCGCCGCGCTGAGGACAAGCCCATGAGTGAACCGATCCTGAACATCGAGCTGGCCGACAGCGTCGCGACTTTGACCATGAATCGGCCGGAAAAGCGCAACGCCATGTGCGATGAGCTGCTGGAAGCCATCGACGGTTTCTTTTCCAAACCGCCGGAAGGCGTAAAGGCCGTCGTGCTCACCGGTACCGCGGGGCATTTCTGCTCGGGTCTCGATCTTTCCGAACATGTCGCCCGGGATGCGGAAGGCACCATGCGCCATTCGCGCGGCTGGCATCAGGTGATGGAGCGGATCCAGTTCGGCGGCCTGCCCGTCGTCTCGGCCATGTTCGGCGCCGTCATCGGCGGCGGGCTGGAGCTGGCGGCTGCCACCCATGTGCGCGTCGCCGAACCTTCCGCCTTCTTCCAGTTGCCTGAAGGCCGCCGCGGGATCTTCGTCGGCGGCGGGGCGTCGGTGCGGGTGGGCCGTATTCTCGGCGCCGACCGCATGACCGAGATGATGCTGACCGGTCGCAAGTACGATGCAAGCGAAGGACTGGCGCTCGGTCTGGCGCATTATGTCGTCGGCGCAGGCGAAGCCCTGGTTAAGGCGCAGGAGCTGGCGCGCAGGATCGCCTCCAACGCACCGCTTTCCAACTACATCATGATCCAGGCTCTGGCCCGGATCGAGGACATGTCCAAGGCGGACGGTCTCTTCACAGAAAGCCTGTGCGCCGCCATTACCCAGACAAGCCCGGACGCGCTGGAGGGCCTCGCCGCCTTTCTGGAAAAGCGCAATCCCAACTTCAGGTGATCCCATGAAGAAGACAGCACCGGACGTGAGCCCCGAAAGCGGCATTGCCAGCGTCAGTGACAGGACCCTTCGGTCGCTTCACGGCTACCAGATGAAGCGGACCTTCAACGTCATCCAGTCGGACCTTGCCCGCACGCTGAAACCCTTCGACCTCAGGATGCTGACCTTCACGGCGCTTGTCCTGATCATCGACAACCCCGGTCTGCGCCAGTCGCAACTGGCCGAGGCCATGGACATCGAGCGGCCGAACCTGGTCGTCATCGTCGACGAGCTGGAACGGCGCGACCTGATCATCCGGGACCGCTTGCCGAACGACCGCAGGGCCTACGCCCTGAAGGCAACGCTTGCCGGGCGGCATCTGTGCGAAAAGGCGGTGGCTGCGGTCACGGCTCACGAAAAACTCCTTCTGAAGGGCATCAGCCCGGACGCCCTGGAGGTGGCGGTGAAGGTGATGCAGATGATTGAAGGCAACCGTCAGCGGAGCGGCTGAGCGGGGCCGGGAGGAGACATTCATGAAGCGCACGTCCGCATTTCAGAAGCATTCCGTCGAGCAGGAGGTCCGGGCGGACGGAACCATCCTGCTGAGATCGACCCATGATCTCAGCCCCACTGTCGAGCGAACCGGCAACTGGCTGCGCTACTGGGCTCAGGCCGCGCCTGACCGTGTGTTCCTCGCCGAACGCAGCGGCGCAGGTTGGCGGGAGGAAACCTATCAAGGTGTGCTGGAAAAAGTTCAGGCGGTCGGCGCGGCCCTGCTGGCGCGTGGAATGGGAGAAGACACGCCGATCCTGGTCATGTCCGGCAATGGGGTCGATCACGGCATCCTGGCGCTCGCCGCGCAATATGTCGGCGTGCCTCTGGTTCCCGTCGCCGAACAATATTCCCTGGTTCATGGCGCGCACGGACGCCTTCGGGAAGTCGTCGGGCTGGTCCGGCCGAAAATGGCCTACGTCGTCGATGCCGACCAATACGGCGAAGCGCTCGGCCTGGAGGCGCTGGCCTCCGTCGAGATCGTCGCCAGCCGTCCCGGCAGCCGCGCAGGGGACACAAGGATCACCGGTTTCGCCGATCTCCTCAAGGGGGACGGCAGTGTCGACGTCGAAGCGGCTTTCTCCAAGGTGACGCCCGACACGGTCGCCAAGATCCTGATGACCAGCGGCTCCACCTCCAGCCCCAAGGGGGTTCTGACCACCCACCGGATGATGTGCGTCAATCAGGTTCAACTGGCCGACGCCCTGCCGTTCCTGAGGCAGCGCCCGCCGGTGATTGTCGACTGGCTGCCCTGGAACCATGTCTTCGGCGGCTCGCACAACTTCAACATGATGCTCGCCAACGGCGGCAGTCTCTATATCGACGACGGCAAGCCGGTGAAGGGGCTGTTCGAACGCACGCTGGAAAACCTGGAGCTGAAGACCGGCACGCTGGCCTTCAACGTGCCGCTCGGCTTCTCCATGCTGCTGTCGGCGCTGGAAAAGGACAAGCGCCTCAGGCAACGCTTCTTTCAGGATCTGGACCTGATCTTCTATGCGGGCGCTTCCCTGCCGCAGGAGGTCTGGTCCGGCTTTGAGCGCATGGCGTCGGAAGTGAAGGGCGAGGTTCCCCTCATGACCACCTCCTGGGGCCTGACGGAGACGGCCCCCTCCGCCATGATGCAGCAGGAACCGGCACCGCGCTCCGGCATCGTCGGCGTGCCCGTCAACGGGGTGACCATCAAACTGATCCCGGACGAGGACATGCGCTGTGAAGTGCGCATCAAGGGACCGAATGTCACGCCCGGCTATTTCAACGATCCGGAAAAGACGAAAGCCGCTTTCGATGAGGAAGGCTATTTCATCACCGGTGATGCCATGGTGTTTCTGGATCCGGAAGACCCGAACAAGGGCATGCGCTTCGACGGCCGCATATCGGAGGACTTCAAGCTGCAGTCCGGTACCTGGGTTCGTGCGGCCCAGCTCAAGCTTGACATGCTGTCGCGCCTTGCGCCGCTCGCCTCCGATCTCGTGATCACCGGGGCCGACCGGAAGCAGATCGGCGTGATGATTTTCCCGAATGTCGCGGAACTTGTCCAAGAAGGTTTCGAGCTTGAGGACATGGACGGCATCTATTCCTGCCGGCTCCTGCAGGGGGAACTCCATCGGCGGCTGAGTGAACGGGCCCGCGAAATCAGCGGCAGTTCGACCCTGGTGTCGCGCGCCATCGTGCTGTCCGAACCTCCGTCGATGCCCGAGGGCGAGATGACCGCGAAGGGCAATCTCAACATCCGCAAGGTGCTGGAGCGCCGCAAGGCGCTTCTGGAGCGGCTATACGACGACAACGACCCGGCAGTGGTCAAACTGTGAGGAGACCTCGAAATGGTTGATATCAGCAAGGTTCGGGCGATCGACATTCACACCCATGCGGAGGAACCATGCGGTTGTCATGCCGATGACGGCTATGACGACCTGCAGGCCACCATGGCGAAATATTTCCGCGCACCCTGGTCTCATCCGCCGACCGTGCCGGAAACGGCAGCCCATTACCGTGAGCAGAACATCGCCGCGGTGATCTTCCCGGTCGATGCGGAGCGGGAGACCGGCTACCGCCGCTACAAGAACGAGGAAGTTGCCGAGCTCGCAGCCGAGAACGACGATGTGCTGATCCCCTTTGCCTCCATCGATCCTCACAAGGGCAAGATGGGTGCACGCGAGGCGCGCCGCCTGATGAAGGACTTCGGCATCAAGGGCTTCAAGTTTCACCCGACCATGCAGGGGTTCTATCCCAACGACCGCATGGCCTATGAGCTCTACGAGGAGATCGCCGCGGAAGGAGCGATTGCCCTGTTTCATACTGGCCAGACGGGGGTTGGCAGCGGCATGCGCGGCGGTAACGGCATGCGGCTGAAATACTCCAACCCGATGTACATGGATGACGTCGCGGTCGATTTTCCGGACATGAAGATCATCCTGGCCCATCCTTCCTTCCCGTGGCAGGAGGAGGCGCTGGCGGTCGCCCAGCACAAGCCGAACGTCTTTATCGACCTGTCGGGCTGGTCTCCGAAATACTTCCCGGAAATCCTGGTCAAATACTGCAATTCGATCCTGAAGAAGAAGGTGCTGTTCGGCTCGGACTGGCCGATGATCACGCCGGAGCGCTGGCTCGCCGATTTCGAAAAGATCGCCATCAAGGAGGAATTGCGTCCCGACATCATCAAGGGCAACGCCGCAAGGCTGTTGGGATTGTCATGATCATCCCCCAGCTCACCCACTTCTGCGACCTCACCGTGGAGCTTGGTCCCGTCCGGGAGATGGGACACGGGCGCAACGGTGCCCGGCGGATCATCCCGATTATCGGCGGCACGGTGACGGGCAAGGTCAACGGCACGGTGCTGACCCTCGGCGCCGACTGGCAGACGACCCTGGCGGACGGCACCACCGACATCGACACGCGCTACGCCTTCGAGACGGAAGACGGCGCGGTGATAGAAATCATCAACAAGGGCACGCGCTACGGCCCGCCCCATGTGCTGGCGGCGCTGGCACGCGGTGAGGACGTCGATCCGGCGCTCTACACTTTCCGCACCGCTGCGCGGCTCGAGACCGGGGACGCGCGATACGACTGGGTCAACCGGACGATCTTCGTCGGCACGGGCAAGAGGCTCGCCTCTGCGGTCCTGATTTCGCTGTTTTCGGTCCATTGAGGACCGGCGACCCCATGACGGCGCATTAAGAAAGTCTGCCATTCGCTCATCCTCATCCTGAGAAGGGCGCAAGCCCGTCTCGAAGGATGGGCGGCAGGCTCCGGCACAAGTGGCCCATCCTTCGAGACGGACCTGACGGTTCTCCTCAGGATGAGGACGTGGGAGAGGAGATCTTCTCTCCGGCACTAACGAGAGAAACCGACGCATGAAACCGTTCTCAGCCCCGCTCGATGACATCCTGTTCACGCTGACCCATGTGGCAGGCGCGGCAAGGCTGCCCCATTGGGACGGGGAGCTGGCGGCGGAAATC
>NZ_JBNKYW010000064.1:0-11998 GCF_050301095.1 Roseibium sp. | reverse complement strand
CTGGATCAGGGTCATGACAGAGGTCCGATATTGAATTCTGAATTCAGAATTCAATATGACAATCCGAGCCTCGGGTCAATAAAATTTTACGTAGGGTAATTCTTGTTTCAGTCTCTGGCGCTTAAAGCGGTTCGCGAAGTCAAACCGCCACCCGGGAGTCTGTCGACCGTTCAGACAGTTCCCAATTTTAGCAAATGGAGTGCACGGGAACCCGGATCGCAACGCGTAGCGCCCATGTCGTTGGGCCAGGTATCCACCCGCCCCTCGAGAATTGTCGACATGAACGCCGGCTCTGACAGCAAGCCCGTCCTATAGCTGCTGTCCGTTTAGGGACCATTGCAGTCGTTCGCGGGCAAGAGGTTTGCAGCAGCATGGAGCCTGACGGAGATGTTCATGGATCATAATGATCCGTTCCGACGGTGCCCTTTGCCCGATATCCGAGCGCTTCGGCGGAGCGGACAAATGCAGGCGAAGCCAGGTGCAGGTTCGGGTGGTAAAGGTAATGTCCCTGAACCGGCGCTACCCGTCGCTTGAAGCCGCCTGCACGACCAACCGGCATATTGAGCCGTGCAAGGTCTTCCGGAATGTGGGCAGGGCCGTCGACCGCGACCGGCCCCGGCGCTATGTCAGCGCCGGTTCCTTTGCTTCTGCCCTCAAGCCGGGTTCGGCCTTGTGCTCGTGAAGCTTGCCTGCCGGTTTGTCCGGAGATCCACCCGCAGGTGTGGACGGGGGCGGTTTGCGCCAGGGCTGGCTCTTGTACCAGCCGGCAACGTAGGCCACCGCGATCAGGGCGGCGAAGCCGAAGAGGTTGGATAGGATCTGCGGGATCCAATCGCCGCGGCCCCAGACCATGTCGCGCATCAGCCCGGCCGCCTGGGCGATGACGAGGCTGGCCATGAAGACCGGCAGCGACTGCTGGCCGACCTTCTGGACGACGCGCACGAAGCGGCCCCAGGCGGGGCCGTGGCCCATCAGATACTTGCCCCGGTCGCCGGCGGCGATCCAGGCGAGATACGCAAGCGCAAGGAAGTGGAGATAGCGGAACAGGCCGAATTCGGTCTTGATCCAGAGCGGCTGGATGGCCTCGCGGATTTCGCGGGCCCAGACGACGTTCCAGTTGTTTTCGCCGTAGACCCGGAAATAGGCGAAGGGGACCGTGACCACGACAATGACGGCACAAAGCACGATCAGGCGTGTGTTGACGGGCGGTGCCGGGATCCAGCCGCGCATGAAGGCGAAGCCGGTGAAGAACAGCATCTGCCAGGCAAAGGGGTTGAAGAACCATTCGCGATCCGACCATGGCTCGGCGGGCAGGCTGAGCAGGTCGAACTGGGAGGCGAGCCACAGGCTGATGGAAAGCGCGAAGGCGGCCGGAACGGAGTAGCGGGCCGCCAGCATGATCGCCGGGATCAGTGCCAGGATCACCACATACATGGGCAGGATGTCGAAATAGTTTGGCACCCAGGTCAGCGTCATGATGCCCGGCAGAGCGATCGTCGTGTTGTCGTAGAGGTGCCAGAGGTTCAGCGAGGTGACGTAATCCTGGGTGAGATTGCAGCAACGGTTGAGGTAGCCGCTTTCCTGCAACACCACCAGGCCGACCGCGATCACCAGGAACTGGCCGATGTGCGCCCAGTAGACCTGCCACATGCGGTGCAGGATGCGGGCCGCGCCCATACCCCAGCCGTGCCGGTCGAAGATGCTGCCGAAGGCGATGGCCGAAGCCATGCCGGAGCAGAAGACGAAGATCTCGGTGGCATCGGAAAAGCCGAAGCGGGCAGGGATCCAGAGGGTCCACCAGTTCCAGGGAACATGGGCAATGTAGATGATGAACATGCCGATCCCGCGGAAAAAGTCGAGCCGCGGATCACGGGGGCGTTTCGTTTGCGTATGAACGTTCACTTCAGGTCCAGATAAAGCAGGTCAATCGGATCGCCTGTGTGCCGTCACCGGAACCGGCCGGACGCACAGGCGGATCGAACGGAATGCCGGAGCCTGCCATCGGCCCGGGGGCGAAAGCAACCCGGCTCCCGGTGGGCCGGCGGGGTTACACGGAACCCGCGGCCCTCAGTTTTTCGTCTTCCATCACCGACTGGGCGCGCTGCATCCTGTCGCAGACCGCCAGCCGCTGTTCCGCAAACCGGTCGAGTGCACCGCGCCTGCGGGTGCGGCTGTTTAGCAGGTTTTCCGCTTCCACGGAAAATCCCGCCTTCAGGGCCGCGTCGATGGTGATGCGCTCGAAGACGTCGCGCTGGGCGTGAGAGCCGCCGATCATGTAGAGATTGTCCCGGGCGGACGTCAGCAGGGAGAAGGCGGAGGCGTAGTTGCCTTTCTGGTACTGCTCGAGCCCGAGCCCGGTCGGCAGGCCGGTTTCCGCGGTGATGCGGCCGATGTCGCCTTCGCCCTTTGCCCGTTCCTTCAAGCCGGTCAACAGCCGTTCGGTGCCCATGCGGCGACCGCCGTTCAAAAGCGCCAGCAGGTAGTGGAGATCGGCAAAGACGTTGCAGCCGTCCTCGGCACGCTTGTCTGAAAGTTGCGCCAGTTCGTCCCAGCGGGCGCCGATATCAACCCCTTCCAGCTCCAGTCGGACGAGCAGCGAGGCGCCGTTCGAGATGTCGCGGAAATCGTCGGTCTTGTCCTTGCGCACATCCGAATCGTAAAGGGCGAGCGCCCGGTCCGTGTCGCCCTGGTCCAGATACATGAGTGCCAGATGCCACCACACGTGATAGCCGAAGTTGTTGCAGTGGGCCCAGCCGTCCGGATGGGCTTCCAGCCAGCCGGCGCCTTCTTCCGAGCGGCCCGTCATGTCGTGGACATGGGCAACCGCGTGCAGGCCCCAGGCGTCGTCGCGGGCAAATTCCAGCCCCTTCCGCCCCGAGGCTTCGGCCTTGCGGTACTCGCCGGTCTCTTCCAGGGAGAAGGCGTGGCAGCCGAGAAGGTAGCCGTAAGCCGGGTGGGCCTCGTCATAGGCCGAGCGGATCCGCTCGATGGACTGGCGCATGCCGGCGGCATCGCCAAGCACGAATCGGATGGCGTGAACGAGCTTCATGATGAGCGCGTCTTCCGGCGCTTTTACCAGCGCCGCATCGAGAATGTCAGCCGACCGGGAGGGATAGCCCTTCAGCCAGGCGTCGAGGGCGTCGACCACGGCGGTTTCCCGCTCCGTGAGCGGCGTATGCGCGGCGGAGTTCCGGGCAATGGCGAGGGCTTCCCTGGCTCCGGGAACCAGCTCCCGCCTGGCCAGCAACTGGCAGAACAGGCCCCTGGCCGCCTGGGCGAGGGCGAAGTCCGGCGCCAGCCGGAGGCAGGTTTCAAGGTGTTCCGGGGTTGTCTTTCCGTGTGCCAGAAAGGCTCTGACGGTCGCGTTCCAGGCCGCCAGGGCGTCCTTGTCGGCAAGTGTGAGGTCGTACCCGAATTGATCGCTAAGACGCATGGCTGGCCTTTTTTGGTTTTTCAGGCAGGCAGCTCCCGGATCCGGTGGCGCAATCGAGAGACGCGCCGCAGGGGTAGGTTGCCTGCACAGCAACTGTTCATGCTAAAATCCCGCAGGCTTCACTTGAACTGCAAAACACAAAAAGGTGTTGGCATTGTGTAGGTGCGCCGGGTGAACCTGCATTGCGGGAAAACGGCACGGGGTGCGAGGGTGGCCGCAGAGCAGGTTTCGGTCCCTCACCCAGGGCCTGACCTGAAGTTTCAGCCGCGCCAACAGGAAGTCCGCCACTTGTCCGTCCAGGGTTCGAAATCACAGGTACCGCTTGCCGCGATTGCCACGGGTTTGCTGGCGCTGGTTGCCCTCGGAGCCTATTCGGAGGCAGGGCCCCGGCAAGCGGCTGCCACCCTGATCGGTGCCGTCGCAGGCCTGTCGCTCTATCATGCCAGTTTCGGCTTCACCGCTGCCTGGCGGCGCATCGTTACGGAACGGCGGGGCGCCGGCCTGCGCGCCCAGTTCGTCCTCATTCTTCTGACCTGCGCCGTTTCCTTTCCGCTCCTTGTCTGGGGGCGGACGCTCGGCTGGCCGGCCGGCGGCTTCGTGTTCCCCTTCGGAGTCGCGGCGGCGCTGGGCGCCTTCATGTTCGGGGCGGGCATGCAGCTCGGCGGCGGCTGTGGCTCCGGAACGCTGTTCACCGCCGGGGGCGGGTCGACCCGAATGATGATCACCCTGGCCGCCTTTGTTCTGGGCTCCGTTGCCGCGACCGCCCATTTCCACCTGTGGGCCCGCCTGCCGAAACTGCCGCCGGTCTCCCTGATCCGTGAATTCGGGCCGCACGGCGCCTTCCTCCTGACGGCGCTGGTGCTCGGAGGCCTTGCGCTTGTGACCCTTCATATCGAACGGAAGGCCCATGGCGAAGTCGCGCCCGGCCGGCCAACGGTCTCCCTGCTAAAGGGACCCTGGTCGCCGATGCTGGGGGCAGTGATGCTGGCCATCGTCGGCATCGCGACCTTCGTGGTGGTCGGCCGGCCCTGGGGCATCACGTCGGGACTTGCCCTGTGGGGCGCCAAGGTCTTCCAGGCGCTGGGCGTGCCGGTCGACACCTGGCCCTACTGGACGTGGCAGCGCTCGGCGCTTGAAAACCATGTGCTCAGGGACACGACCTCGGTCATGAATTTCGGAATCATGCTGGGCGCCATGTTGACGGCCGCGCTTGCCGGGAAATTCACGCCGGTCTGGCGCCTCGGCCGGCGGGACGTTCTGACGGCACTCGCCGGCGGGCTGCTGATGGGGTACGGAGCGCGTCTGGCCTATGGCTGCAACATCGGCGCCTATCTTGGCGGGCTGGTTTCCGGTTCCCTGCATGGCTGGCTGTGGCTTGTCTTCGGCTTTCTGGGCAGCCTTCTCGGCACGCGCCTTCGAATCAAACTCGGCATGGGCTGACGGCACACCGGATTGTGAGGTGCCCGTGACTGTCTGATCCGTAAATTGGCGAGAGCGGGAAATCCGGTCCGGGGAGATCATGACATGCGCCTGTTCCTTTCGATATTTTTGTGTGTTTCCGTCCTGATCCAAGGTGCGGTTGTGGCTGACAGCCTCGCAGAGCGGCAGGGCTGGCAGGTCATGCCGACGTCCCTCGGCTACGAAGCCCTCGTCGGCAATCTGAAGGCATCCATCAAAAAGGAAGGCATGCTGCTGGTCACCCAGGCAAGCGCGTCCTCCGGGGCCAAGGGACGCGGACTGACGATCCCGGGCAACAGGATCATCGGCGTCTATCGCAACGATTACGCGGTGCGCATGCTGGAGGCTTCCGTTGCCGCCGGCATCGAAGCTCCGATCCGGTTTTACGTGACCGAGAACAGCGACGGCACGGCGACGCTTTCCTGGAAAACGCCAGGTTTCGTCTTCGGGCCCTACATGGCGGAAGGCGGCGTAGCGCTCAAGGAGCTGGCCGCGGAACTGGACCAGGTGTTCCTGACGATTGCCGAGGGGGCTGTGGCCTCAAAGTAACAGTCCGGTGGAATGCCTGTTGGTAACCTGTCCTTGCGGGAGTTTATACTTGTGAAACGGCTCGTCCGGTCTCACATTAAGTATGTCTTCAACAACTGAAAGGAGGTGTGCCCATGTCTAATGAGTATCTGTACGTGGCCCATGTGTCTGGGCGGAACGGAACGACGCTGGAGCAGCCTCTGGTATTGAACGGTTTCGCCGGGATCTGATCCGGACCTTGTGTCACGTCGATCTCATGGGAGGGCCGCTCTGCGGCCCTCTTTTGATTCAGAATTCCCGATTCAGAATTCCCGGTTCAGGATCCCGGTCATCAAACGAGCCCGACCGCCTTGCGGACGTCCTCGTCCCTCAAGGAGCAGTCGACGCCGCGATAGGCGTCGCCCGCATCGGTACACAGCCAGCAGATGGCTTCGCCGACCCATTCGGCGGGAATGTGGACGGAGGGGTCGAGCTGGCTCACCGGGTTGATACCGGAGGCCTTGATGTCGACCTGCATCTGTGTCGCGACCGTGCCCGGGCTGAGGCCGACGATACGCAGGCCCATGTCGCCGAATTCCTTGTCGGCGCAGCGGGTCAGGGACAGGGCGGCTGCCTTGGAGGAGCAATAGTGGCTCCAGCCTTCCAGGGCGCCCACGGCGGCGCCGGAGCTGATGTTGACGATAGTGCCGGCGCCTTTTTCGAGCATCAGCGGGACGACGGCCCGAATGCCGTAATAGACGCCCTTCACATTGATATCGATGACCTTGCTCCATTCCTCCGGATCGGAACTATCGATCCGGCTGATCGGTTCGATCACGCCGGCATTGTTCACCAGAATGTCGATGCCGCCGAAGGTGTCGACGCAGAATTGAACCGCCTTCGTCACGTCTTCATAGCTGGACACGTCGCAGGTGACGGCTGCCGCCGCTCCGCCGTTGTCCCGGATTTCAGCGGCAATCCGCTCGATATCGCCGCTTGAGCGGGCTGCCAGAACCACTTTTGCGCCATACTTGGCGAAACTGCGGGCGGCGGCCTCACCGATGCCGCGGCTGGCGCCGGTGATCAGGGCAACTTGTCCCGACAAATCAAACATGTAACGTTCCCGTTTTCTTTTTTGGCCCATTCGGGCTTGTTGATCGTGGCGGAAACTTAGTGTGAGAAGGCCCAGGAATAAACAGCTTGTTTGCAAGATCATCATGCGTATTGCGCATGAATACCTCGGACGCCGGACTTGTCTGTCCTTTACCGGATTGACTTTTTGACCCGGCTCTTGTCGGTTGAAGAGAAATCGGGCTCGGACGCTATGGGGGAGTTGATGGCGGAAACAGAATGGAGTTTGCGATCCTTTCTGCGGCAACTCTATTTCGGAAGTTCGACCCGGTCGCGGGCCTTTCGTTATATCCTGTTGCTGTTCGACCTGATCACCATCGGCTACTTCATCGTGTCCTCGATGCTCGATCCGGGCCGCATTCACCACGAACTCGACTATGCGATCGCGGTTGTTCTGACGCTTGATTTCTTTGCCAGACTGATCGCGGCAACAAGGCGGGGCAGTTATCTGTTCAGCTTTACCTCTTTTGCCGACCTTGTGGTCATTGTCTCCCTGGTGGCTCCGGCCTTCCTCGAGAACCTGGCCTTCCTGCGGGTTGTGCGCATGTTGCGGCTTATGCGCTCCTACCACCTGCTGAAGGAATTGCGCAAAGATTCCAAGTGGTTCCGGCAGAACGAGGAAATCCTGCAGTCGGCGGTCAACCTGGTGGTGTTCATCTTTGTGGTGACGGCGATTGTCTTTGTGGTCGAGCACGACCGAAATCCCAACATCAACAATTACCTCGACGCGCTCTATTTCACCGTCACCACGCTGACGACCACCGGCTTCGGCGACATCACCATGACCGACAGCGTCGGGCGGCTGATGACCGTGCTCATCATGATCTTCGGTGTGGCACTGTTCCTGCGTCTGGTGCAGACGATCTTCCGGCCGGCGAAGGTGCGGGTCTCCTGTCCGGATTGCGGGCTCAGCCGGCACGATCCGGACGCGGTCCACTGCAAGCACTGCGGAAGAACTCTGAACATCCCGACCGAAGGCGCGTGGGATTAGGGTACGGACTCATAAAATTGTGCTTTCAGAGGTGTCAATCGGGTGCAGAAGAGCAAGGAGAAGACTGCAGAACCATGCTGGTGCATGGTGCAAGGGTTTTGACGCGGTTTTTCAAAGCCCGATCGACGTCCTTCGGATCGCTCCGGAAAGAACCGCCTCCTGCGTTGAGAAAGCTTGGAAACCAGCCAGGTTTCCTGATCTTTCTCGCCTTGGATACGATCCTTTCCCGAGCGACCTGAATGTACAATCTTATGGGTCCGTACCCTATCCGGAATAGCGTAATTCTGGCAAAGCTCTCCGACTTGTGAAGAGCGGCCGCTGGACAATCGACACGTTAAAACCATTCTCTTCTGTCAGCAAAGGAACGGTCGCCGAACGGGACCGGAGGGCCTTCAGCTGAATGAGGAGGCGGGTGGTTGTCGAAATTGCGTTTTTCCGCTGCGGTCGTCGCGGCAATGGCGGGGCTGTTTTTCGCCGGGACCGGAATGTCGGCCCGCGCGGCCGAGTGCGGCGAGGAAATCCCTTGCGAACTCAAGAACGGCGAATATTACGTTCACCTGCCGGAAAACCGGCAGAGCGACGAACCTCTGGGTGCGATCTTCTTTCTGCACGGCCACTTGGGCAAGGCGAAAAACGTTATTCGCAACAAGAATTTCCAGAAAATGGCCGACGACCTTGGAGTGGCCTTCGTGGCGGTGCAGGGTATCGAGGGACATTGGTCGTTCCCGACCGCGCCGCGGCGTTTTCGTGACGAACCGGCTTTTTTCGATGAGGTGCTGAATGACATCTCCGGCCGCTTCGGGGTCGACAGGAAGCGGACCATGCTGTCCGGGTTTTCCGCCGGCGGGTTCATGACCTGGTATGTGGCTTGCGCGGATTCGGATCAGTTTGCCGGCTACGCGCCGATCGCGGGAGCCTTCTGGCAGCCTTTGCCCGACAACTGTCCGACCAAAGCCCCCTATCTGTTCCATGTCCACGGAACCACCGATACCGTGGTGCCTCTGGAGGGCAGGGCGTTGCGCGGTGGGAGATGGCACCAGGGCGATGTCTTCAAGAGCTTCGATATCTGGCTGCGGCAAAACGGGCTTGCGGAGGCGGATGCCAAGAAAGTCACCGACGGCAAACTCAAGTGCGAGCGCTGGGTGCCGAAGACCGGTTTCCTGGAATTGTGTCTGCACGGCGGCGGTCACAGCGTCCAGGCGAACTGGATCAAGCGGGCCTGGCTGGAACTCAGCGACATGAAAGGCTGGAACCGGAGAACCTGAGTTTCCTTCACTTCGGGCTGACGGGAATGTGAGGCAAGGTGTCCGCCGCAAAGCAATGCCATGGTTGACGGGAAGAGTGCCGTTGTGGCCTTTTCCGAAAAAAGTCAGCTTGAAGGTGATGCGTGTCTGAACCCACGTCCAAAGGTGCCCTGTCCGGCCTCCTTGTCCTTGATTTGTCGCGTATACTGGCGGGACCCACCTGCACGCAGGTCCTGGGAGATCTTGGCGCCGAGGTGATCAAGATCGAACGGCCGGGACGGGGAGACGACACGCGCGGCTGGGGGCCGCCTTTTCTCAAGGACCGCGAGGGCCGGGAAACCGGTGAAAGCGCCTATTATCTTTCCACCAACCGCAACAAGGCCTCGGTCACCATCGATCTGGCAAGGCCGGAAGGCCAGAAGCTAGTCGCGGATCTGGCGGAAAAAGCCGACATTCTGGTGGAGAATTTCAAGGTCGGGGACCTGAAGCGTCGGGGGCTCGACTACGAAACGCTGAAGGCGCGCAATCCGCGGCTGATCTATTGCTCGATTTCCGGCTTCGGCCAGACAGGGCCCTATGCCCATCGGGCGGGCTACGATTTCCTGATCCAGGGCATGGGCGGGATCATGTCCTTGACCGGTTTTCCCGAGGAGGAAGGCGGCACAGAGACCAAATGCGGCGTCGGAATTGCCGACGTCATGTGCGGCATGTATGCCGCCGTCTCCATTTTGGCAGCGCTCAATCACCGGCATGAGACCGGCGAGGGGCAATATATCGACGTCTCGCTGCTGGACGCGCAGGTCTCCTGGCTGATCAACCAGGGCGCCGGTTATCTGGTCTCGGGCGAGGTGCCCGGACGGCTCGGCAACGGTCACCCGACCATCGTACCTTATGAAACTTTCCCGGCAGCGGACCGGTCCTTCATCCTCGCGGTCGGCAACGACAGCCAGTTCGGAAAATTCTGTGAGGTGGCGGGGGCTCCGGAGCTTGCCGCCGATCCGCTTTATGCGAAAAACGCCGACCGGGTGAGGAACCGCAAGCAGCTCGTTCCTATAATCAGGCGTCTCACCATCGAGAAGTCCGCCGACGAGTGGATTGCCCTTCTGGAGGAAGCCGGTGTGCCCTGCGGGCCGGTCAACGATCTCGGCCAGGTCTTTTCCGACCCACAAGTTCTGGAACGCGGCATGCGCATTACGATGCCCCATCCCGTCAGCGGCGAGGTGGATCTGATCGGCTCCCCGATCAATCTGGAAAAGACGCCGGTCGTCTATGCCAAGGCGCCGCCGCTTCTCGGAGCGGACACGGTGGACATTTTGTCCCGCCATCTCGGCCTCACCGAAAAGACCCTTTCCGAACTGGCGGAAAAAGGCATTCTGGATTTGGGCGCTTCCGCCCGGCAAAAAGGACAAGCGGCCAAATGACAACCGGTGCGGATATCATTGCGCAAAAACTTCATGCGGCGGGCTGCCGCCACGCTTTCGGCATTCCCGGCGGCGAGGTTCTGGCGCTGATGCAGGCGCTGGATGAGGCCGGGCTCAAATTCGTGCTGGTCAAACATGAGAACGCCGGCGGCTTCATGGCCGAGGGCGGCTGGCACGCTGACGGGGCGCCGGGCGTTCTGCTGGCGACGCTCGGGCCGGGCGCGGCGAATGCGATCAATGTCGTCGCCAATGCCTGGCAGGACCGGGTGCCTCTGATTTTCCTCACCGGCTGCGTCGACCAGGGCGAGGCGGAAAGCTACACCCACCAGGTCTTCGATCACCAACAGCTCTTACGCCCGGTGGTGAAGGCAAGCTTTTCCGCCCGTCACGGAGCGCTTGATGCGATCATGGAAAAGGCGCTGGCGATTGCCCTCGACGGCCAGCCGGGGCCGGTCCATATCGACGTGCCGATCAAGGTGGCGGAAGCCGAAACAACTGAGACCTGGTCGAAAACCTTCCAGTCCGCCCCGACCGGCACCGCCCCGATTGCCGGAACGGATCTCGACACGGCCTTGGAGCTTTTTGCCAAGGCCGAACGCCCGATTGCCATTGCCGGTGTCGATGCGGTCAATGAAGCGGCGTCCGCCGCCATCACCGATTTCTGTCTGAAGCACCGGGTGCCGCTGGTGACCAGCTACAAGGGCAAGGGGCTGCTGGACGAGAACCACGCCCTTGCCCTCGGCGGGGCCGGACTCTCGCCCAAGGCGGACGGGCATCTGCTGCCGCTGATCAACAAGAGCGACTGCATTCTGCTGCTCGGTTACGACCCGATCGAAATGCGCATCAACTGGCGCAATCCCTGGGCCGAAGAAGCAAAGGTGATCGACGTGACGCCGGTCCTGCGCACCCACGGCATGCACAGCGTGACGGCAACACTCAGGAGCGCTGTTGCCCCGGCGCTGGAAAAGCTGAGCGAGGCCCGCGATCCGGACAAACCCTCCTGGCCGGACGGAGAACCGGCGCAGGTCCGGGAGGACCTCGACCGTGCCTTCGCACCGGAACCCACCGGATGGGGCCCGGGCCGGATCTTTCACATGCTACGCGAGGTGATGCCCGCCGATACGGTCGCGACCGCCGACAGCGGCGCGCACCGTATCCTGGTCAGCCAGATCTGGCGCTGCCCGCTGCCGCGCCAGATGCTGCAATCCTCGGCGCTCTGCACCATGGGCTGCGCCGTGCCGCTCGCCATGGGGCACCGGCTGGTCGACGGCCAGTCGCCGGTCATCGCCTTTGTCGGCGACGCGGGCCTGGAAATGTGCCTCGGCGAGCTTTCAACCCTGCGGGACCTGAAAATCCCGGTCATCATCTGCGTTCTGGTCGATACCAGCCTGTCGCTCATCGAACTCAAACAGCGCAGCAGCCAGCGCCCGAACGTCGGCGTCGATTTCGGCGAGACGGATTTCCCGGCGGTCGCAAAAGCCTATGGCGGGCACGGGGTGTGGGTCGAGAACGACGAAACGCTGCGAACGGAGGCCGAAGAGGCGCTTCGACGCGACGGGTTCACGCTGCTGGCCTGCCGGATTTCGCGGCGGGCGTATGACGGGGCGTTTTGAGGGGAGCTGAGATTTGTTGTGTCGGAATCCGATGGCGGCAATGCGGACAAATTGAGCTTTCGCTGCGGCGGTGCAAAGGGCTGCTTTCGGGAGTTGCGGTTCACTTTTGGCACCTTGGATTCTCAATTTCCGCACAGACCTTGCATTCGCACAGATTAAGCGCGATCCATGCTCAGGATTGAGATCGAAAGGACAAGGGA
>NZ_JBNKYW010000063.1:0-6579 GCF_050301095.1 Roseibium sp. | reverse complement strand
TTCCGCTCCTGTTTCCAGCCGGAAGGTTGGCTTGAAAAGAGTTCTTTCCGCCCTTGGTGGCCGAAGTCATGCCTCTGGAACATTCGCCGGTGCTCAAAGGTCCTGGCGGGCAGTTCCTGCGACTTGAGGACATTTTCAGGACCAGGTCAGCTCGACTTGTTCGTGTAGGCCAGCTGCAGGTTTGCCGCAATCCGGTCGGCAACCTTGATCAGCCGGGTGCCGATCATCTGGCGGTGACGGCTTGTGAAACGGCGGATGGGACCCGTTGCGCCGACGCTGAAGGGAACGCCGAAGTTTCCGGTGCGGATGGGCGCGGCGACGCTTGAGACGCCCACTTCGATTTCTTCAACACATTCCGCATAGCCACGTAGGCGGATTTCGGCGAACTCCTGTTCGATATCGCCGGGCTGGGTCTTTGTCTGTTCCGTATAGGCGCGCAAGGGTCTGGAAAGGATCTCCTTCAGAAACTCCTGGTCCGAGAAGGCGGCGATCGCCTTCGAACAGGAGCAGGCGTGCATGGGCCGGTTGCCTAGTCCCGGGTGAATAAAGGACCGTGCGGCATCGACAGGGGTTTCCACGTGAATGATCTCGACGGATCTGTCCCGGAACCGCGAGAGAAAGACCGCTTCGCCGAATTCGATGGCGGTTTCCCTAAGCGTCGGCGCGGCAGCCTGGCACACGTCCACATCCGACTGACTCAGGATGGCAATCCGCTTCAGGCGTTCACCGACCAGGTAGCGGGAGGCTTCCCCCGGCTTGTCCAGCAGACGGTGCTCGGCCAGGGTCTGGAGAAGACGGTAGCAGGTGGGGCGCGGCAGGCCGGTGGCACGCTGCACGTCCGCGGGTGAAACAGCCCGCCCGGCAATCGCCACGGCCTCCAGCACGGAAATAAGTCGATCGAGATGCATTGTTTACTCTGTGAACGTTTGTCTCATATAATAGGACAAAATGGAGTTGGCAGCCAAACGCATAATTGCACCGGTCGGAGGGAACGGCATGAGTGGAAATGGCGAAACGACATGTTGCGGTCCGGGCTACGCCAGTCCGCAGGACGCGATCCGGGCCCCGCGTGAAAAACTGCTCTATTCCATTGCGATCTATACAGGGACCGGAATACAGAAGCCCGACTATCTGGCAACGGTCGACGCGGATCCGGACAGCCCGACCTACTCCCAGGTCATTCACCGGTTGGAGATGCCGGGGATCGGGGACGAGTTGCACCACATGGGCTGGAACGCCTGTTCCTCCTGTCACCACGACGGATCCATGTCGCGCAGGTACCTGCTGTTGCCCGGCGTCCGCTCGAACAACATTCATGTTGTCGACACCGCCACGGACCCGCGCGCCCCGCGCCTGCACAAGGTGATCGACGGTGCCGAGATCAAGGCGAAAACCAATCTTTCGGGACCCCATACCGTTCACTGTCTCGGGTCCGAGATCATCATTTCCTTCCTGGGCGATGCCATGGGCGAAGCGCCGGGCGGCTATCTCCATCTCAACAAGGACTTCGAGATCGTCGGCCGCTGGGAGCAGTCCATGGGCGACATTCCCTTTGGCTATGACTTCTGGTACCAGCCGCGCCACAATGTGATGGTCAGCTCGGAATGGGCGGCCCCCAACACCTTCATGCCGGGTTTCGATCTGGAAGAGGTCGGACACCTGAAATACGGCCGACGCCTTCATTTCTGGGACTTTGAAAAACGCGTTCCAATAGAGACCAAATACCTCGGCGAGGACGGGTTGATCCCGCTTGAAGTCAAGTTCCATCACGACCCGGACAGCACCCACGGGTTCTGCGGCGCGGCGCTCAGCACCAATGTGATCCATTTCTGGAAGTCGGAGGCGGGCAGTTGGGAATGGGAAAAGATCATCGACGTCGAAAACGAGCCGCATCCTGAATGGCCGATCCCGGTTCCCGGTGTGATGTCCGCGATCCTGGTGTCGATGGACGACCGCTACCTTTACCTGAACAACTGGCTGCACGGCGATATGCGCCAGTACGACATCACCGATCCGCACAATCCGAAACTGACCGGTCAGGTCTGGATGGGCGGGCTCCTGGGCAAGGCGCCGGAAGTCAACGGCGTCAGGGTCGCGGGCGGTCCGCAGATGTTCCAGTTGTCGCTGGACGGCAGGCGGCTCTATGTCACCACGTCGCTCTTTTCCACCTGGGACAATCAGTTCTATCCCGACATCCGCACGCAAGGCGGGGTGATGGTCATGATCGACTGCGATGTCGAAAACGGCGGCATGAAGATCAACGAGGACTTCATCGTAGATTTCGGCAAGGAGCCCAACGGGCCGAGCCGCTGTCATGAAACCCGTTATCCGGGCGGCGATTGCACGAGCGATATCTGGCTATGACCGGCACTTTTACCATCACCATCGCCAACCGCGGCGGGGCAACCTATCGGGCCGATACCCGCCGTCCCCTGCTGGACACCTTGCGAGAGCAGGGCGTCGATCTCCCCTATGGCTGCAAGTATGGCGGGTGCATCACCTGCGCTGCCAAACTGAAGGCCGGCGAAGTCGATCAACGCCGGCAGGTGGCCCTCAACAACCGCCAGCTCAACAACGGCTACGTTCTGCTCTGCATCGCCCGCCCTCTGTCTGACTGCACGCTCGAGATCGGCGTGGAAAGTCATGACAAGCTCTACCGCAATCCGTTTCTCGATCCGCTCGAACCGCACGAACTGAAGGCGGACATCGCCACACCGAAGGAGGCGTGACATGCCCGAGGCCGATATCGATCGTCTCTATGATTATCCGCCGGAATTCCTGGCCGGTATCCTGCGTTCGGTCAAAACCATCGCGATGGTCGGCGCCAGTGCCGACAAGACCAAGTTCAGCTACGGCGTGCTGCGCGTCCTGCACGAAACCGGTTATGACATGCTGCCGGTGAACCCCAACCCGGAGCTGACCGAGATCCGCGGCATTCCGGTCTATCACTCCCTGGAAGAGATCGACCGGCCGGTCGACATGGTCGAGGTTTTCCGGCCGAAGGAAGAGTTATACGGCATCGCCGAACAGGCGATCGCAATCGGAGCAAAAGTGCTCTGGGGGCAGATCGGCGTCTATGACGACCGCGCGGCCAAGCTGGCCGAGGCGGCCGGACTGAAGGTGGTGATGAACCGCTGCCCCAAGATCGAGCTTTTCCGCCCCTTCTGGAAGCCACGGCTCGACCTGCCGATATGACGCAATCCGGTCCGTGGAAATAACACCGCGGACCGCATTCCGGTTTGAACCTGCACCGTCAGCCAGGAGCCTTTTGGGGCAAGCCTCAGCCGTCCAGTTTCACCCAGGCCGAATTTCTCGCCGAAGACCGCACGCAGGCGTCGATGAAGCGGACGCCCGCCAGTCCGTCGACAATGCCCGGCACCAGCGATGCTGCGGATTTGCCCTCCTGATGCGCCCGGATAACATCGGCCGCGTCCTTGTAGAGATTGGCGAAACCTTCCAGATAGCCTTCCGGATGGCCCGGCGGGATGCGCGTTGCCGGGCCGATGCTTTCCAGCATGCCGGCACCGCCCCGGGTCAGGATCCTCAAGGGTTCACCGAAGGGCGTGAAATGGAGATGGTTCGGATGCTCCTGATGCCATTCCAGCCCGCCCTTGTCGCCATAAACCCGGATCTTGAGGTTGTTCTCGTTGCCGGGAGCGACCTGGGAACACCACAGCATCCCCCTTGCGCCGCCTTCGAAACGCAGCATCACATGGGCATTGTCGTCGACCTGGCGGCCGGGAACGAAGGACTGCAGGTCGGCGGCTAAGCTTTCAGCGGAAAGACCGGTGACGAAACAGGCAAGGTTATAGGCATGGGTGCCGATGTCGCCCGTCGAGCCGCCAAGACCGGTACGGGCCGGATCGGTGCGCCAGTCGGCCTGCTTGTTGTGCTGTTCGACCGTCAGCCAGTCCTGCGGATATTCCACCTGCACGATACGGAGCGAGCCGAGATCGCCGTTCCGCACCATTTCCCGCGCCTGGCGGACCATAGGATAACCGGTGTAATTGTGGGTCAGGAAGAACAGGGCCTCGGAGCTTTCGGCCGCCTTGGCGAGTTTTTTGGCGTCGGCCAGCGTGGAGGTCAGCGGCTTGTCGCAGATGACATGGATGCCGCGCTTCAGGAATTCCCTGGCGGCCGGATAATGCATGTGGTTCGGCGTGACGATGGCGACCGCCTCGATGCCGTCCTTCAGCCGGGCCTCGCGCTTGGCCATATCCAGGAAGGAATCGTAGATCCGGTCTTCCTTGAGGCCGAGAGCGCGGCCGGAGTCCTGCGCCTTGGCCGGTGTCGAGGACAGGGCGCCGGCAACCAGCTCGTATTCCCCGTCGATACGAGCGGCAATGCGGTGAACGGCTCCGATAAAGGCGTCCTTGCCGCCTCCGACCATACCGAGCCGGATCGGCCGTTTCTGGCTCCTGTCTTTTCCTTCAATGGCCATGTCGCCCCTCCTGATGTTGTTTCAAACCCGATTTACCGGGCACTGTAATCGATTACATTGCTATACAAAAGCCTCATCCTGAGGAGGACCTTCAGGTCCGTCTCGAAGGATGGGCGGCATATTCCGGAGCAAGCCGCCCATCCTTCGAGACAGTGCTTCGCACTTCCTCAGGATGAGGGTGTTTGACTGTTCACCGTTGGACAAGGTCCTTTCCGCTCTGAAGATATTGGTCACAATATTATCCGATCCCCAGCATCTTCCGGTTGGCTGCCTCATCGCTGCCGCCATCGGCAAAATCGTCAAAGGCCTTTTCGGTCACGCGGATGATGTGGTCGCGGACGAAGGCGGCGCCTTCACGGGCACCGTCTTCCGGATGCTTCAGGCAGCATTCCCATTCCACCACGGCCCAGCCATCGAAATCATTGGCGGCCATTTTGGAGAACACCGCGCCGAAATCGACCTGGCCGTCGCCGAGCGAACGGAACCGGCCGGCCCGGTCGGTCCAGGACTGGTAGCCGCCATAGACGCCCTGGCGTCCGGTCGGATTGAACTCCGCGTCCTTGACGTGGAACATGCCGATCCTGTCGCGGTAGATGTCGATATTGTCCAGATAGTCCAGACACTGCAGCACATAGTGCGACGGGTCGTAGAGCATCCGGCAGCGGGCGTGGTTGTTCACCCGTTCCAGGAACATCTCGAAGGTGATGCCGTCGTGGAGGTCCTCGCCCGGATGGATCTCGTAGCAAACATCGACGCCCATCTCGTCGGCATAATCGAGGATCGGCCGCCAGCGGCGGGCCAATTCGTCGAAGGCGGTCTCGACAAGGCCGGCGGGGCGTTGCGGCCACGGGTAGATATAGGGCCAGGCAAGCGCACCGGAAAAAGTCGCATGGGCCGTGATACCGAGATTGCGGCTGGCGGCCAGCGCCAGTTTCACCTGATCCACGGCCCAGGCCTGCCGGGCGGCCGGATTGTCGCGCACATGGGGAGCGGCAAAGCCGTCGAACGCCGTATCGTAGGCCGGGTGCACGGCAACCAGCTGGCCCTGCAGGTGGGTGGAGAGTTCGGTGATCTCGACGCCGTTTTCCCGCGCGATGCCGGAAAATTCCTCGCAATAGGTTTTTGAGCTGGCAGCTTTTTCCAGATCGATCAGACGTGCATCCCAGCTTGGAACCTGCACGCCGAGATAGCCGCAATCGGCCGCCCATCTTGTAATCGAGGCCCAGGAATTGAAGGGGGCTTCATCACCCGCAAACTGCGCAAGAAACAGAGCAGGACCCTTGATCGTTTTCATGATTTTCTCCGGTTTTGGGGAGAGAAGGGGCCGGAACTCCATCGCGAAAGTTCCGGCCCAGGGTTCCACGAGGTCTTAGAACGGAGACTCGGGGAAATAGTAGCTTTCCGCGTTTTCCTTCGTGATCAGCGTCGCACCCAGGATGTAGCGGCCGGCAACCGGGCCGTTGGACTTGAAGGCGGCGACAGTCTGGTCCATGGCGGTGGCGATCATCGCGGGCGGATAGAGCACGTCGACCGGGATGAGTTCATCGCCGTCCATGATGGACTTGATGGTTTCCTTCATGCCGGCGCCGCCGACAACGAACATGCCGTCACCGTCCCGGCCTGCCTGCTTCAGGGCCGCCACGACACCGATGGCGATGTCGTCATCCTGGGCCCAGACGGCGTCGATGTCCGGGAAACGCGACAGGAAATCCTGCATGACCTCGAAGCCGTCGTCGCGGTTCCAGTTGGCATGCTTGTGGTCAAGCACGTTGATGCCGGAGCCTTTGATCGCATCCATGAAGGCGTCGAAGCGCTCGTTGTCGATCAGCGTGGGGATGCCGCGCAGCACGACGATGTTGTCGCCGTCCTTCAGTCGGGTCTTCATGTACTGGGCGGAGACGCGGCCGAGTTCCGGGTTGTTTCCGGCAACGTAGAGATCCTCGATGCCAGGCTGGCTGAGACCGCGGTCGACGACCGTGATCCAGGCACCGGATTTCTTGACGTTCAGGACCGGGTCGGTGAGCGGCTCGGATTCGAACGGCAGCACGACGAGAGCGTCGATCTGGTGGACCGAGACCAGGTCTTCCAGGGCGCTGGCCTGGGCTTCCGGGTCCGGCGAGTTGACCAGGATCAGGTCG
>NZ_JBNKYW010000062.1:0-50326 GCF_050301095.1 Roseibium sp. | reverse complement strand
GCATCTACACCGGCCGAAACGGCATTACAGCCGTCCTGCGCAAGCATCTGGAAGCGACCGGCCGGCGGGAGGCGCGAACCTTCTCGCGCAACTACAAGGCTGCCGGTTTCGAACCCGTCAAGTTGTCGGGAGCGGCAGCCTCCGGCATTTCCTTCCGCACGCGTAACTGGACACCTGTCAGCCTTTACGAAACCTTCTGGTACTTCACCGGCGCCAGGGCGGACTATACCCTCTGGCTGTCCTACTCTCTTCCCGAACAGGAGGAGGAAGTCGGTCCGGCGATCGCCGCCTTCACCCAGGCACTCGCAAGCCAGAACTGAAACCGGCAGATACCTGTGCTATGAAACCGGCCGGAAACCCGTCCGGTACAGGAAGAATTGATGACATGCGGCTTCTTCTTCTAAGACACGCCAAATCCGACTGGGGCAATGCGGACCTTGCCGATATCGACCGCCCGCTCAACGGCCGCGGCAAGACGGCCGCTGTCGCGATGGCGCGGTATTTGAAGGAAAACGGCCTGTTGCCGAACCGGATCCTGTGTTCGACAGCACAGCGCGCACGCGAGACCCTGGCCCGCCAGCTGCCTCACATGCCGCAGGAGGCCAAGATCCATGTGCTTTCCGATCTCTACTGGCAAAGCGAAGACGACTATACCGCCCTGATCCGGAAACACGGCCTTCGGGTCCAGACGCTCATGGTCATCGGCCACAACCCGGCAACTGAGATGACCGCACTCGGCCTGATCGGCACAGCGAATTCAGGCGCGCTTTCGAATATCGAAGCCAAGTTCCCGACCGCTGCGCTCGCCGTGATCGACTTCGACATCGCCGACTGGGCCGAACTTCAGCCCGGGACGGGACACCTGGAACGGTTTGTCAGACCGCGCGATCTCAAGGCACCGGAAGAATAGCGCCCGGGACGTGCCTCGAATGACCGGTTTGAACTGGCCCGCTTGTGTGCCTACATGAACGCGCTGGAGGCACATGTGAACGCATTGACCACACTTGCAGAAGAAGCCCGGTTGACCCTGGCGAACCTTGCCGACGCGGCAAGCGACCTGACCATCCCGAGCTTGCGCATCGGCGTGACGGGTCTCGCCCGCTCCGGCAAGACCGTCTTCCTGACGGCTCTTGTGCACAATCTGGTCCATGGCGGACGCCTGCCGGTATTCAGCGCCGCGGCCGGCCGCCGCATGACCGGCGCAAGGCTTCAACCCCAGCCTGACGACGACGTTCCCCGCTTCGACTACGAAGCCCATGTCAGGGCCCTGGTCAACGAGCGTGTGTGGCCGGAATCGACGCGCCAGGTTTCCGAGCTTCGGTTGACGGTCGAATACGAGAGCGCCTCTTATCTTTACAGGAAGCTCGGCCCCGGAAAACTGCATCTGGATCTGGTCGATTATCCGGGTGAATGGTTGCTGGACCTGCCGCTTCTCACCAAGGATTACGCCACTTTCTCCGCCGAAGCCCTGCAACGCGCCAGGGCCGGGAACCGAACAAATATTGCCGCCCCCTTCCTGAAGGCCGAGGCGGATACGGACCCGGACGGCGCCGAAAACGAACCGGCGGCCCAGGCGTTGGCGGCATCCTTCAAGACCTATCTGGCAGCCTGCAGGGCAGATGCCCATGCACTTTCCATGCTCCCGCCGGGCCGTTTCCTGATGCCGGGCGACCTGGACGGGTCCCCCGCCCTCACCTTCGCACCACTGGACATTCCCGCCGATGCCGCGCCCGCCCGCTCCGGCACCATGCGTGCCATGATGGAACGGCGCTTTGAGGCCTACAAGACCCATGTCGTGCGCCCCTTTTTCCGGAACCACTTTGCCCGTCTCGACCGGCAGATCGTTCTCGTGGACGTTCTGCATGCCATCAACGCGGGAGGCCACGCCATCGCCGATCTCGAGGTGGCTCTCGGCGAAGTGCTCGGCGCCTTTCGCCCGGGCAAGCGCAGCTGGCTGTCTTCGATTCTCACGCGGCGGATCGACCGCATTCTCTTTGCCGCGACAAAGGCGGATCATCTGAACCGGGCCGACCACGACCGGCTGGAAGCCATTCTGAGACGCCTGGTTATCCGGGCGGAGGAACGGGCCCGTTTCAAGGGGGCCGATGTCGAGGTGCTTGCCATGGCGGCCGTGCGGGCGACGCGCGAGGCGACGGTCAAACACCGGGGAGAAGAGCTTCCGGCCATCCTCGGAACACCCCTGCCGGGAGAGCGGCTCAATGGGGAGACTTATGACGGTGAAACGGAAATCGCTATGTTTCCCGGGGACTTGCCACTGGAAGCTGAATCACTTTTTGCAAAAGATGAATCATCTTGTGAAGACAAGATGCCGGGATTTCAATCAGCTCAAGCAGATCTTCGATTTCTGCGGTTTCGCCCGCCGGTGCTCGATACGACCGCCGAGGGTCTGACCCTGTCGCTTCCCCATATCCGGCTCGACCGGGCCCTTGAGTTCCTGATCGGAGACCGGCTGGCATGACCGGCAAGACACCGCAATCCGGCCGCAAGCCGGCCGCCTTCCGCCTTGACGACAGCAAGGTCCGGATGACGGATGACGACACCAGAAAGCCCGCGGCCGGAGAAGCCCTGATCACCCAGGCCGTCCTGGAGGACGAGGAGCCCCGTCTTCCAAGAGCCGCAAGCACACCGAAATCCGGTTTCGGTTTCGGCAAATGGCTGCTGCTAGGCCTCACCGGCCTTCTCTCCCTCGCTGCCGGGCTCGCGATCGACAGCCTGATCAGGGACCTCTTCGCCCGCACCGACTGGCTCGGGTGGACGGGCGTTGCACTGGCCGCGCTTGCGGTTCTGGGCCTGATTGGCCTTGTGGCCCGCGAACTTGCCGGCCTGATGCGGCTTGGCCGGATCGACCATCTGCGCGAGCGGCTCGAGGCGGCCGCCGACTCCGACGACACCAGGGCCGCGATGGCCGGTCTGAAGGACCTGCTCGCGCTTTACCGTGACCGGCCTGAAACGGCTATTGGCCGAAAGGCCCTTTCCGGACATATGCGCGAGGTGATCGATGGCCGGGATCTGGTGAAACTCGCCGAGCGCGAGCTGCTGGGTCCGCTCGACCTGGAAGCCCGCCGGATCGTCGCCAACAGCGCCAAGCGCGTCTCGGTCGTCACCGCCGTCAGCCCGCGCGCGCTTGTCGACCTGCTGGCCGTTCTTTTCGAAAATCTTCGGACCATCCGGCGGTTGTCGGCCCTTTACGGTGGCCGCCCGGGCACTCTCGGTTTCCTGCGCCTTGCAAGACACGTCATGGCCCATCTGGCGGTGACCGGCGGAATGGCGGCCGGCGACAACCTCGCCTCCCAGGTACTCGGACATGGCCTTGCGGCACGCCTTTCCGCCCGGCTCGGGGAAGGCGTGATCAACGGCCTCCTGACCGCCCGCATCGGAATTGCGGCCATCTCGGTTTGCCGCCCGGCGCCTTTCGTCGGCGGCAACGGGCCCAGAATCTCGGATTTCATGGGAGATCTCGTCTCCTCTTCCAAAGCAGACGATACCGGGGATGCGTCCTGACAAGCCGGCAGCCGGACCATGGCCCAACGGCACTGATCCCCTATTTGCCAACTCGACAGTTACGATCAGCACAGCTACTTTCGCCGCATGTTCATCAATTTCTTCACCGAACTCAAATCCGCAGGCATCCCGGTTTCGCTCCGGGAATACCTGACCCTCATGGAAGCGCTGGACCTGGATCTGGCGGAAAGAAGCGTTGAGGATTTCTACTATCTTGCCCGGCTGTCTCTGGTGAAGGACGAGAGCAACCTGGACAAGTTCGACCGGGTTTTCGCCCATGTCTTCAAGGGTCTCGACCTCATGAGCGATGTGCCGGTGGAAGACATTCCGGAAGAATGGCTGCGCAAGCTCGCCGAAAAGCACCTCAGCGAGGAAGAAAAGGCGCAGATTGAAGCGCTCGGCGGTTTCGAGAAGCTGATGGATACCCTGCGCGAGCGCCTGAAGGAGCAGCAAAAACGCCACCAGGGCGGCAGCAAATGGATCGGCACGGCGGGCACCTCTCCTTTCGGCGCCTATGGCTACAATCCGGAAGGCGTTCGCATCGGCCAGAAGGAAAGCCGGCACCGGCGCGCGGTCAAGGTCTGGGACAAGCGCGAGTTCAAGGATCTCGACGACACCCAGCTCCTCGGCACCCGCAACATCCAGGTGGCGCTCAAACGGCTCAGGAATTTTGCCCGCACGGGAGCGGCCGAAGAACTCGATCTGGACCACACCATCCGAGCAACCGCCCACAAGGGCCTGCTCGACATCAAGATGCGCCCTGAACGGCACAACGCGGTCAAGGTGCTCCTGTTCTTCGACATAGGCGGATCGATGGACGACCACATCCGCGTCTGCGAGGAACTGTTTTCAGCCGCACGCTCCGAGTTCAAGGTGATGGAGCATTTCTACTTCCACAACTGCCTCTACGAATATGTCTGGAAGGAAAATCACCGCCGCCACACAGAACGCATCCCGACCATGGACGTGCTGCACAAATACCCGGCGGACTACAAGATCATCTTCGTCGGCGACGCGTCCATGAGCCCATACGAAATCGCCTATCCCGGCGGCTCGGTCGAACACTGGAACGAGGAACCGGGATCGGCCTGGATGCAACGTGTCACGGGGCTTTACAAGAGTGCCGTCTGGCTCAATCCGGTCCGGCAGGAGCATTGGCACTATACGCCTTCCATCCGGATGCTGAACGAACTGATGGAAAGCCGCATGTTCCCGATGACCCTCGAAGGCTTGACGGACGCCATGAAGGAACTGGCAAGATAGACTGGCTGCAAGGGGATGGCCGATGACGGAAAGAGATTCGCAAGCACCGGCGTCCCATGCAACCACCACCGGCATGACCGGTGGCGGCTTCTACAACGCCAACTCGGCTCCGCAATGGCAAGCCATCGAAGCGGTTATTCCCTGGCTGGAAGAGGCCGCGGCCGGCCTTCCGCTGGAGGGAGACGGGCCGGTTGGCCTGGCTGATTTCGGCTGCTCGGAAGGGCGCAATTCCATTGCAGTGATGACGCACGTCCTCAAGACGTTGCTGCCACGCACGGACCGCCCTGTCCAGACGATACATTCCGACCTTCCCACCAACGATTTTTCAAAGCTTTTCCTGAGCCTGCGTCCGGACGGCGCTTCGGCGTTTCAAAGCAACCGCATCTTTTCAGCAGCCGTCGGCGGATCGATGTTCGACCAGCTTCTGCCGCCGGCAAGCGTTCACCTGGCAACCACCTTCAATGCCATCGGCTTTCTCTCCGAACGGCCGGTCGACGTCCTGCCGGGCTACATCCTGCCCAACGGGCCAGTCCCCATTCGGGAAAACGGGTTTGTGTCCGTCGAAGACAGGCAGACCTTTTCCGAGCTGGCGAAACAGGATGTTGCACGGTTTCTGAAGAAAAGGGCGCTGGAACTCGTGCCGGGAGGCAAGCTGCTGCTCCAGGTATTCGGAACCACGGACACCGCGCGAACCTGTGACGGGATCTACGATCTTCTGAACGATGCCGTGCTGGACTTTGTCGAGACCGGGGAAATCTCCCGGCAGACCTATGACCGCTATTACCAGCCGGTCTATATGCGTTCGCTGGATGAGTTGACGGCTCCACTTCTGGAAAGCCATTACGGCGCGGCGGATCTCTATTCCCTCGACCGAAAGATGGCCTACGAAATCGCGGTTCCCTTCAATCAGGCCTTTGAGGCTGATGGCAACCTGGATCGCTATGTGAAGGATTACGTCAATTTCTTCCGGGCATTCTCCGAAGCCGTGCTACGCAACGCCCTGCCCGACGGCTCGGACAGGGAGGATCTTGTGAACCGGATCTACGCCCGGGCGGAAAGCCTGCTGAAGGCCGCGCCGGAAAGGTACCCCTTCCGCTACGCGGCGGTCGCAATGTTGCTCACGCGGGCCGCCTGATTACTCCTTACCGCGCAGCACCAGCACCGAACAGGGCGCATGCCGGACGATGTGGGCGGCGTTGGAGCCGATGAAATAGGTCGACAGGCCCGGCTTGTGCGAGGTCATCAGCACCAGGTCGCATGCCGCGCGTTCCGCTTCCTCGATGACTTCGTGATAGACCGAGCCCATCCGCACGACGTGATCGACCGTGCCTTCGGGAACGTCGAGACGTGCGCCGACGGTCTTGAGGATGGTCGTGGTTTCCTCGATTTCACGCTTCTGCCAGCCTTCCGGCAGTTGGCTGGCGACAAAACTCTGCACTTCCGGACAAACCGCCATCAGGTGGATCTTGGCGCCATAGTCGCGTGCAAGCTGGGAGGCTTTCGCAAGTGCTTCGTCGGCAAAGCCGGTTTCGCCCGGATCAACGGGAACGAGGATTTTCTTGAACATGGTCATTTCTCCAGGACGTGGAATTTGAATCAGTTTTCGCGCCGGACCCGGATCTGCGCCATGAGCCAGATCAATCCGGACCGCTGCCGGCAAAATAACGGCCGGGCGTCACGCCGAAAGCCTTCCTGAAGGTCGAGACGAATGCGCTTGGCCCCTCGTAGCCGAGTTTGTGGGAGACATCGGACACGCTGCGGCCCGAGGCCAGCAGTTCCAGCGCCCGGAACAGCTTCACCTGACGGCACCAGGTGCGGTAGCTGAGCCCTGTCTCCGCCTTGATCCGCCGCTCGAAGGAGCGCACGGAGGTGGCGCAACGTTCGGCCGCTTCCGTGAGAGAGGGAATGTGGGCCGGACAGCGCACGACGCCGTCGCAAAGTTCCCTGAGCCGAATATCCTGCGGCATAGGCAGTTGCAGGGGCGCGGCCGGCAGCATCTTGAGCTGATCCAGGATAACCGCTGCGATCCGCGCAGCCGGGCCGTCCTCCGTCTCCGCGCGCGGATAGGACATGAATTCCAGGATGAGCGCGCGAAGAAGCGTGGTGACCTGCATGACTTGCGGTGTTTGCGGCAGGTCTTTGGTATGGGCATACTGAACGTATATGTAGCGGATCTCCGTGTCCGTCAGGTAACGGGTCTTGTGCCCGACCCGTGGCGGCAACCAGACCGCCCGTTCCGGCGGCACGAAATAGGTGCCAAGTTCGGTGTCGATGGCAATCGAACCCTTGACCACATGGAACAGCTGGGCGGCATCATGGGCATGCCAGCCATTGTTCCTGCCCCGGAGCTGCGTGCGCGCGTAGCCGATGATCGGCGCGGCCACCTTGTATGTGGGAAACTCGGAAAGCTCCGGATGAATAGTCATCTGCTGCCCCTGCCTGATGCCGTTCCACTTCTAACGTGGGACCCGATTGCTGCGACTATCGCTCAAAAACCAAAGACCAGACAGTCAAATTTTGGCGAGTGAGAAATATTCCATGACAAAACAGCGCTAACACGCAACAGCTGATTGGGATTAGAAGCAAGCCACAGCGCTGGAAAGATGTGACCTTTTTTTACGGCAACGGAATGACCTATTTTACCCGAGACGCACACCCGAATGAAACCACCGGCTGGCGGTCTCCCGCCGTTCTCCTGATGATCATGGCCGGCGCCATGCAGCTGTCCTTTGCTGCCTGGTGGAACCTCATGAACAACTTCGCCGTCCAGGAACTGGACTTCACCGGGCGCGAAATCGGCATCCAGCAGTCGATCCGCGAAATTCCGGGGTTCCTGAGTTTCCTCGCCGTCTATCTGCTACTGATGATGCGCGAGCAGACACTGGCCTATGTGTCCCTGCTCCTGCTCGGGGTCGGTGTTGCGGTGACCGGCTACTTCCCGACCGCCATCGGCTTTTATGTAACCACGCTGATCATGTCGATCGGCTTTCACTACTACGAGACGATGGCCCAGTCCCTGTCTCTGCAATGGCTGCCGAAGGCGTCCGCCCCCGCCAGCATGGGCAAGATCATCTCCGTCGGCGCTTTCGCCCAGCTGATTGCCTATGGTGTGATTTTCGTGGCCTGGAAGATGTTCGACCTGTCCTTCACCACGGTGTTCGCCATCGCGGGCGGACTGACGCTGGTAGTTCTCGCCTTCCTGATGATGGCCTATCCCCACTTCAAGGAAGGCGTTCCCCAGCACAAGAAGCTGATCCTCAGAAAACGCTACTGGCTTTATTACGCCCTCACCTTCATGGCCGGCGCCCGCCGTCAGATCTTCACCGTCTTCGCTGGCTTCCTGATGGTGGAGCGCTTCGGCTACGACGTCCATGAGGTGGCGGGACTGTTTCTTCTGAACGGTGCCTTCAACATGGTGCTGGCTCCCAAAATCGGCAAGCTGATCGTCCGCTTCGGCGAGCGCAAGGCCCTGATCCTGGAATACATCGGCCTGATCCTGGTCTTCGTCTGCTATGCTTTCGTCACCAATGCCACGTTGGCGGCCAGCCTCTACGTGATCGACCACGCCTTCTTCGCAATCGCGATTGCCATAAAGACCTATTTCCAGAAGATCGCGGACCCGGCCGACATTGCCCCGACAGCTGGCGTCGCCTTCACGATCAATCACATTGCCGCCGTGGTGATACCTGTGGTGTTCGGGCTCATCTGGCTGGTCTCCCCGGCCGCGGTCTTTCTTGCCGGTGCCGGAATGGCCACCGTCAGCCTGTTTCTGGCCACGCTCATCCCCAGCCATCCGGACGCAGGCAAGGAAGTCGACTTCTGGTTCCGCAAACCCGTCGCCCAGCCGGCGGAGTAATCGGGACAGCCGAAACTCCCCCCTCCGTGACGTCGAAACCCGGGCAAAGGGCGGTTCGCCGCCCCTGGTCATTCCGGATCGGCGTGCAGCCCTGCTGCACTTGTCCGGAATGACGGCAGAATGTCCTGGAGGCACCGCTCGTCTGGTTCGTTTGCCCAACAAAAAACCCGCCGGTCACCCGGCGGGTTTTTCGTAACTTGCGTCAGTATCCGTTAGGCTTGGCGCTCCGGAATATGGACGACCAGACCGTCCAGCTCGCCCGTCACCTTGATCTGGCAGGAAAGGCGCGAAGTAGGCTTCACGTCATAGGCGAAGTCCAGCATGTCCTCTTCCATCGGCTCGGCGGTACCGGTCTTCTCTACCCAGGCATCGTCCACGTAGACATGGCAGGTTGCGCAGGCGCAGGCACCACCGCATTCGGCCTCAATGCCCTGGACCATGTTCTTGATGGCATTTTCCATCACCGTGGAGCCTTCGGCGGCATCGACTTCGGTCCGGGTTCCGTCGGCGTTGATGTATGTAACTTTCGGCATGCGTCGCGTCCAAGCCTTGAATTTCGGGTTTCAGTTTCCCCGACATAAAGGTTCCGCGAAAAAGGTCAAGGACCGTGCCGTTTCCACATGGCAATCTGCCCCGAAGAAGAACGCTCCCGCATGTTCGTGACAGTGCAGCCGGAAAAGGCGCCGGATCAGCCTTCCAGAAGGTCCCGGATGTACCGGTTCGCCTCATCGACAGCCGCGATGAGACCCTCCGTAGCCGTGTCGGTGGCAGCCTTCATCCTGCCTTCCAGGTTCTCGCACACCTCGGCCACCCGTTCGGCACCGATGGCGCGTGCGGATCCTTTAAGGGTATGGACGAGGTCGAGACGCGCACGCGCGTCGGTCTCCAGTGCAAGTCGCTCAAGCGTTGCCGAGGACTGCGACTTGAAGAGATGCAGGACCTGAACTTCAAGATCCCTGTTTCCCAGCGTATTGGTGGCCAACTGGACCAGATCGATGGGGGCTTCCGGCCCTGCTCGGCCGGTGACGCGGGCCATGGAGGAAGGCGCCATGAGGATACTCCGAACTGCTGCTCATGCCTGACGGCACCCCGCCGCCAGCTGTGACTGCCCGGAAGATTGCAGGTCAAGCCGCAAACACGGGGTTAAACCGGTCTGTCAAACTTGCACGATCCGGCGATGTCCCCAAAAAATTGCTTTTTTGGTTAACGCGCTTTAACGGTGGTTTCGAATCACCGCTGAAAAAGCCCTTGCAAATCTGCCGTTTTTCAGAGTCGTTAGAATTTTAACGATGTGATTCGCCGTTAACGTTTTTTATCTTTTTGACTTGCCGACAGGGCCTTCATTGCGGCAGGCGTCAGCTTGCAAACCAGCCAGTCAGGCTTGATTGGGTTGGAAAACCAAGGCTCTGCCCAGCCTGCGTCGATACAGGCTCGAATGGTGCGCACAGGGATTTCACGGCCTGTGTCATCGAAGAGCGGCAACTTTCCGCCCGGCTGCGACAGCCCCCGCTGCAACCACCGCTTTTGCGGAGCCGAAAGGCTTCCCGCCTTGAGTGTTCCGGTGCGTGCCGGTTTTTCACCTGCTTCCACTACGTCAGTTCGCTTCGATTCAGGCATTCAAATCGCCCCCTAAGTGACTCACGCTATTGCCGTTTCTTGTTCCTTGGGTGAGATTGTGCCATTACAGTTGCTGATGCGGCAAGGTGGGGAGAGTACCGTCGGACGGAAAGTTCACGGTCGGTCAGCGGCGGCCCTCCTCATGAACAAGGTTTTGCGGCGCCCTCCACCCACGAAGGCAGCCGCGGAAACAGCGCATCCGGTGGTCACTGCGAAGGCTGCGTCAGCGGCGCGGCGGAGATACCGGTGTGTAATGAGTACGGATGTGAGGCGACCCTAAATGGCAAATCCGAAACAGGCGAAAGATCCGGCGGAAGCAGCTCTGTCTGCAGTTGAAGAAGCCCTGAAACTCGATTTCGGCGGCCCGGAAACCGCGGCGGCGGATCCTGCACCGGAAGCAAGCGCGGCGGCGGAAGCCGAACCGGCCCAATCGTCAAGAAAGAGCGCGTCGAAAAGGGACGAACAGCGTCAGGCCCGACGGCGCGGCCGTGGCGGGCGCCCGCCAGCAGCCAATGACGATCGCCGCAACATC
Source organism: Roseibium sp. (assembly GCF_050301095.1). GTDB lineage: Bacteria > Pseudomonadota > Alphaproteobacteria > Rhizobiales > Stappiaceae > Roseibium. The sequence continues at coordinate 39,536 of NZ_JBNKYW010000062.1, read as the reverse complement.
GGCAATCTGATCTATGCCTTGCAGCGCCGCCCCTCCTCGGCACCCTTCTGGGGGGCTCTGGCCCTCAGTGCCGTCTGGGCCGTGCTTGGCGGCAGCCTGTTCATGACTGCCTTCGCCGACAAGATGGGATCGCTCACAGATCCGCAAGCCCTGGTTGGCTCGCCCGAGATGATTTTGGGTGCCGTCGGTATTGTCGTTCCGATCATCTTCTTCTTCGTCATGGCCATGATGATCTGGCGGGCCCAGGAGATGCGCATCGTCGCCCGCGGCATGACCGAAGTCGCCTTGCGTCTTGCCGAACCGGAAGACATGGCCAAGGAATCCATTCTCAGTGTCGGCCAGGCCATCCGCCGAGAAGTCGCGGCCATGGGCGACGGCATCGAGCGCGCGATCGCCCGCGCCAGCGAGCTGGAAGTCCTGGTCCACAACGAGGTGTCGTCCCTCGAACGGTCCTACAATGACAATGAACTGAAGATACGCGGCCTGATCGAGGAACTGGTCAGCCAGCGTGAATCCATCGTCATGAACGCCGAGCGGGTCCGCGAGACCATCGCCGGCGCACACGAGAATTTCTCCTCGCAGCTCTCCAGCACCTCCGGAGAACTTGGCACCACCGTCGACGAGGCGACCCAACGCATGATCGATGCGGTGAACAGCCGCGTGGAAGAACTGACGGCAACGGTCGACTCCCGCATTGAATCGCTCGGCGCGACCCTGAATGCATCGGGCAGCGAACTCGTGGAGTCCCTGACGGAGCGCGCGGAAGACTACGTCTCGCGTCTGTCGACGACCGGCACCGACCTTGTCGCGAACCTCGCCGATACCGGCTCGACCATGTGGGAGACGCTTACGACCCGCGGCAACGAGGTGAACGAGCGCTTTGCCGAAACGGCCACCAACTTCGTCGAAACGCTGAATATTCGCAGCAGCGAGATCAACGAAACCCTCTCCGCCTCCAGCACGTCCGTCATCGAGACCTTGAGCACCAAGGCCGAGGACTTCCGTACGACGCTGGAAGCAACGGGCACCAATGTCGGCGACATCATCACCCAGCGCGGTGAGGAAATTAACGCCAACCTGTCCCTGACCTCCGGCCGCCTGATCGACACCATTACCTCGCGCACCGAGGAACTGGTCACGACCATCGACACCCGTGTCACTTCGCTGGACGAATCCCTGGCCGAAACCGGCAACCGGGTCGTCGAAAGCATTTCCGAAAAAGGGCAGGCCGTCACGGATACCATCTCCGTTCGCGGAGCCGAGATCGTCGATACCCTGTCCGACCGCTCCACAGAGGTCGCGGAAATCCTGCGCGGCACCGGCGAGAGCATTGTCGTCGACCTGTCCCTGCGCGGCGGCGAAATCGCGGCCAAGCTGGACGAAACGGCAGGCTCCCTCACCGAAACCATTTCCGTGCGCGGTGGCGAACTGGCCGAGAAGCTCGATAATATTTCCGAGCGCATCTACACGGCGATCTCCATCAACGGGACCGAACTCGACGAACGCCTGGCTGCACGCAGCAACGAAATGGCGACCATCCTGGAACAGCAGACAATCGACTTCCGGGACACGCTCGAAGGCGTATCAAGCCAGTTTGCCGCCGGTCTCGGCGAACAGACAGGTACTCTCACCCAGAAACTCGCCGTCACAGGAACCCAGCTTGCCGAACTCATTGGCAGCCGTGGCGACCGGGTTGCAAGCGACATCAACGAAGTCAGCGGCAAGATTGCCGAAACGCTGGAAGTGCGCGGTCAGGCCCTGCAGGAAGGTCTTTCCACGCGGCTTTCCGAACTGGAAACCATCGTCACCGATCGCGGCGGCCAGTTGATCGACGCCTTCGACACCAAGACCCTGCTGCTCTCCGAAGCACTCGATGCGCGTCTGTCCACGCTCGACACCACCTTCGCGGCGCGGATCGATTCCATGGATGCCTCGCTCGGCAACCGGATCGCCACGATGGATTCGTCCCTGGAAGAACGTCACAACGCGATCGACACGACCCTCGGCGAGCGCATCGGTTCTCTGGAAAGCTCGCTCGAACAGCGCTACGCCGCTTTCGACGAAATCCTGGGCGAGCGTCTGAGCACGATGGATGCCTCCCTGGAGCAGCGTCACTTCGCCATTGACGCGAGCCTCACCGACCGGATCGGTTCTCTGGACGCTTCGCTCGAACAGCGCTACGCCGCTTTCGATGCGACATTGAGCGACCGCATCAGCACCATGGATGCGTCCCTGGAACAACGCTATTCCGCCATCGACGAGACCCTGAGCGAGCGGATCGGCACCATGGATTCCTCGCTGGAGCAGCGTTTCACCACGATGGACGCGACGCTCGCCGACCGTATCAGCATCATGGATGCCTCTCTCGAACACCGGTTCAGTTCGATGGACACCTCGCTGAGCGAGCGGATCTCCACCATGGACTCCTCGCTCGGCAGCCACATCAACACGCTGGACCTCACGCTTGATCAGCGTACGGCTTCCTTCGAGGCAACGCTCGAAGCCCGGACCCAGATCCTGGCGGATGCCATCGAGAACCGCACGACCAGCATCAGCGATGCGCTGGAAGAAAAGACCCGCAACATCACCGATGTTCTGGCAGACCGCTCCGACGCCATCACCCTGCAGCTCGGTCAGCGGATCGAGGCCGCCGGCAACTCCCTTGCCGAACGCGCCGTGGAAATTGGTCAGACCCTGTCCGGCCGTGTCGATGAGGCGGCAACCGCCATGGCGGAAAAGGCCGAACTCCTGTCGGCTTCCATGACCAGCGGCACCGACCGGATCGACGAGACCCTCGACGCCCGGGCCCGCCAGATTTCCGAGACCCTGATTTCACGCACCAAGGAAATCGCCCAGGCCTTCGTCGAAGGTCAGGACGAAATGACCTCGGCCCTCGACAACCGCCTCGCCGAAGCAGGAAGCGTGCTCGGCAAGCAGAGTGAGCAGCTGACAGATTCCCTGTCGGAGCGGATCGCCGAAATCAACGTCTCCCTCGGCGCCAAGGTGTTCGAGGTTGCCGAAACGCTCGACAGTCGCGCAACCCAGCTCGAAACCCTGCTGAACGAGCGCCTGGAAAGCATCTCCGGCACGCTGACCGGTGAAAGCGAACGCGCCCGTGACATCCTGACGGCCGTGATCTCCGAAGCCGGCGCAACACTCTCCACGGAAAGCACGAACCTGCGCGACGTCATTCAGGAAGCAGTGACCGCCGCAGTCCAGACGCTCTCCGAAGAGCGCACCAGAACCGTCGAGATTGTCGATGGCGCCCTGAGCCAGGCAACCGAGAAGCTGAGCGGCGAAGGCGACCGCATGCGCCAGATCGTTCTGGGCTCGGTCGGCGAAGCGCGCGGCGTCCTGGTTGGCGAAAGCCAGAAGGCCGCAGACGCGGTTTCCTCGGCCATGCAGCAGGCCACCGGGGCTCTTTCCGGCGAGAGCAGCCGTATCCGGGAACTGGTCCTGGCCGCCGTCGCCGACGCTGCCCGCGCCATGACCGCGGAAAGCGAGAAAGCCCGCACGCTTTATGCCGGCACCCTGGCAGAGTTCAGCGGGTCCCTGACCGGCGAAAGCGAAAAGGTCCGCAACGAGCTGTCCGGCCTGATTGCGGAGATCTCCGGCAACCTGTCCGCCGAAAGCGAACAGGCCCGCCTGACGCTGGCCAAGACCCTGGAGGAAATCCGGGGCCAGATGTCGAGCGAGGCCGGCATGGTCCGGGCTCGCGTCAACAGCGCTGTGGCCGAAGCCGCCGACCTCCTGGTCAATCGCGGCAACCAGGTCGCCAACGAGCTGCTTGAACGGGCAACAACCCTCAACGAGGCCTTCGGCGCCCGCTCCGGGGAACTCGCCAAGATCGTCGGCACCGACGGCAACGAGCTCATCAGTGCCATCGAGATGCGTGCCAACGACCTTACCGGCCGCCTCTCCGAAGTCCATGGCGCAATCCTCGAAGCCATCACGGTCAAGGGCCGCGATGTCACCGAGACCTTCGCTCATACCGGCCTCGATGCAACCCGTTCGCTGGTCGAAGCCGGAGAACGGATCGTCACCAGCATCAACGAGCGCAGCGAACAGGCAACCACCCTGCTCAGCGACACCAAGCGCCGGCTGGAAGCGGACGTTACCGAGATCCTCAACAAGATCGAAGAGTCCAACACCAACCTCCAGAACATTGTCGCAACGGCCGGAGAGAACCTCAACGAAGTGGAAGGTAACCTTGCCCGCCGCGCCGGCGAGTTCCGCTCCGCTGTCGACAGGGCCGTGACCGAGACCAACTCCACCACGTCGCTCATCACCGAGCAGGTGTCCAACCTGCGCGATGTGACGCAGACCACGCTGGCGGATATCCAGAACCTGACTGGCCGCTTCGGCGACCAGTCGGAAGAACTGACCAAGGCGGCCCGTCACCTGGAAGAGACCAACCGCTCCGTGGAAAGCCGCGTTGCCGACCGCCGCACGGCGATCGAGGAAGTGGCCGAAACGCTGTTGTCGAAGACGGAAGCTGTCGATGCGCTCATGCGCACCTTCACCCAGACCCTGTCCGAGACGCTGGAAACGGCCGACGACAAGGCACGCGATGCAGCCAACATGCTGAGCGCGGCAGCGGAAGCGGCCTCCAAGCAGGTGTCGGAGCAGTTCGAATCCATGCGCCTGACCGCCGGCATGGAAGGCCAGAAGGCTCGCGATGCGATCCGCTCCGCACAGGACGACATCATCGCGGAAATGACCCGTACGGTCAGCGAGGCATCCGACCGCTTCAACGATGCGGCCGCCCGCATGCGCGATGTCGCCCGCGACGTCCACCGCGAGTTGGAGGCGACCCGCGCCGAGCTGAAGCAGGGCGTGCTCAACCTGCCGGACGAGGCGGAGGAATCCTCCGCTGCGCTCCGCAAGGTCGTCAACGAGCAGATCCGCGCGCTGACGGAGCTCTCCGAGATCGTTGCCAAGCAGTCCAACGCGCTTGACATCTCCCGGCCGCAGGCACAAGCGGCAAGTGCCGCCCCTGCCCCGCAGCCTGCACCGGTTTCCCCGGCAAGCTACGCCCCGGCGGCTCCCGTCCGGCAGCAGTCAGCGCCTGTCGCCGAGCAGCGCCCGGCGCAGCACCGTCCGGTCGACACCCGTCGTCAGCAGCCGGCCCAGGCCGAAGCCGGTGGTTCTGCCGGCAAGGGCTGGGTGGCGGACCTCCTGCGCCGTGCATCGCGCGACGACGATGCCAGCGCGGATGTGGATATGGGCCGCACACCGCTGCAGACCGTTGAGAGCCTCAACTCCCTGTCGGTCGACATTGCCCGCGCGATCGACCACGAGACCTTCATCGATCTGTGGAACCGCTACCGGAACGGCGAACGGCATGTATTCACCCGCCGCCTCTACACCCTGCAGGGCCAGCAGACTTTCGACGAGATCCGTCAGAAGTATTCCCGCGATCCCGAGTTCCGCACCGCCGTGGAACGTTATGTCGCCGACTTCGAGCAGCTTCTCGCCCAGGTCTCGCGCAACGACCGCGACAACATGCTGGGTCAGACCTACCTGACGTCGGATACAGGCAAGGTTTACACCATGCTGGCCCACGCCAGCGGCCGCCTCGACTGATAACGGTCAGGCAAACAGACACGGAAAAGGCGGCCACTGGCCGCCTTTTTTCGTGAGAGCACCTGATTTCGGCTGACCAGCTCCAGGATCGTGTTTCAGCACGCATCGGCCGGAAGCAAAAGGGCCAAATACCCTTCAGGGGTCATGCATAACGTAATTCCGGCGGCCACTTTCCTGAACCGATGAGGTGGGGTCGCAGCAAACGCCCCAGCAGGCCTTGAAGGAAGATGACCGCTGGAATTACGTTATGAATCAGTCCTCAGCCCCTTCGGCTCCACTGGCCAGATTGTCCCGGATCTTCTGGGCCACTTCCAGGAACCCGGTAATCTCATCGTCCGTCAGGCCGCGCAGCATCTTGGCCTCCACGGCCTTGAGCTTGGGCCCCAGATCGTCATAAACCGCCCTGCCCGTCTCGGAGAGCCGCAGCAGATAGCTCCGCCCGTCCGCCTCGTTCGTCTCACGCGTCAGAAAGCCGCGCTCTTCCATGCGCTTGACGGCACGGCTGACGACGACCTTGTCCATACTGGACCTGGCGACGATCTCCGTTGCCTGCAATCCGCCCGATGTGGCCCCCAAAATCGCCATGGTGCGCCATTCCGCCGGCATCATCCCGTAGTCGCGCTGGTAGATCGCCGACAGCGCACTGGTGACGTCGGAATAGAACACGCGCACCCGGTACGGAAAGAAGCCTTCGAGCTGAAAGTCAGCCTCTGCGCCTTCCGGCAGGTTCCCCGAATTTCCGGGCTGCGCCCCGGTGCCGTTTTCAGATGTCGATGTCTCGGTCATGTGAATTCTACGCAATCCGTAGTGCCTCATACGATTTTATGATTGACTTAGTTTCATATGTAACTATCTTCATCGAACTAGTTTCACCTGCAACTATATGCCATGAGCAGGAAACAAAGGCCAGACTCAGTTTCTGAATTCCGGCCTACGACGTCAATCGGGAGGAGAAATCCGTGAAACATATCAAGAGCCTTTCCCTTCTGGCCGGCCTGACCGCCACAGCGATCACCGGTCTTGTCGCCAACGCGTCCGCGGACGAGCTGGTGCTGTCATCCTGGCTGCCGCCCAAGCATCCGATTGTCACCGAGGTGATCAATCCCTGGGCCGAACAGGTTGCCGACGTCACGGAAGGCCGCGTGACCGTCCGTGTTCTGCCGAAGCCGGTCGGTTCGCCGCCCGAGCACTTCGATCTGGCTGCCGAAGGCATCGTCGACATCACCTACGGCCTGCATTCCTTCACCAAGGACGAACGCTTCCTGCGCTCCCGCATCGGTCAGTTCTCCTTCATCGCCAACACGGCGACGGAAGGATCCAAGGCCTACTGGAACGTTTACGGCGGCACCCTGGATGCCCAGGCTGAGCATAAGGGCACCAAGCTGCTGGGTCTATGGGTGCATGGCCCAGGCATGTTCCACAATAACCAGCGCAAGATCGAAACACCGGAGGATTTCTCCGGTCTCAAGATCCGCACGCCGGGTGGTTACATTGCCAACCTTGCTCAGAACCTCGGTGTCATCACCCAGTTCATGGGACCGGGCGAGGTTTACGAGAAGCTGTCGCGCGGCGTTATCGACGGCGTCACCTTCCCGGTGGAAGCGATCAAGTCCTTCAAGCTGACCGACTACGTCAAATACTCCATGAAGGTGCCGGGCGGTATCTACAACACCTCCTGGTTCCTCGTGATGAACGAGGACATCTGGGACGGCATTTCCGCTGAAGACCAGGCCGCCATCGAGAAGGTCTCCGGAGAAGCGCTTGCTGAGCTGGCCGGCGGAGCGTGGGATGCATCCGATGCACGCGGCGCGGCCTTTGTCGAGGAACAGGGCGTTGAAGTCTACGACGCGCCTGCCCCGGTTCTTGCCCGGATCAAGGAACTGGCCGACAAGGAAGAAGCCGCATGGGCCGACGCGGTCAAGACGACCGGCTTCGACGGCCTGGCAGCCCTTGCCGAAATGCGCTCTCAAACCGGCATCTCCGAATAGGCATGACGAACGAAATCAACAAGACCGCTCCGGGCCGGATCGCTTCGATCCGGCGCGGAGCCACCTGGCTTCTGGGATTCGCCTGCCTCCTGGTGCTGGCGGGTCTGATCGGCCTGACCTGCGTGGACGTGATCGCGCGCTACGTGTTCAACAGCCCGGTCAAGGGAGCCTACGAACTCACGCAGCTGATGCTGGCTTCCCTGATCTTCCTGGCCCTGCCGTTGACGACGGCTGCCGGTGAGCATGTCGAAGTGGAACTGATGGACGGCCTGAAGAGCCGTTTTTTGAAGCAGTTCGGTGCCGTCGCGGCGGGCGTCGCAACGGTTGCGGTCTTTGCATTGCTCGCTACGGAACTCGCCGACCATGCGGAAAAACTGATGCGCCGGGGCCGGGTGACGGATTCGCTCGCAATTCCGCTGTACCTGATCGGGTGGCTCGGCGCGGTATCCTTCGCGATTTCGGCGATAGCCGCTTTCTTCTGGTCCCTTAAACGCTTTCGTGCAAAGGCCTGACTAAGTGTTAGAAGCTCTGATTGGTTTTGTGGCGCTTTTTGCCCTGGTACTGGTGCGTGTTCCGATTGCCGTCGCCATGATCATCGTCGGAACCGTCGGTTTTGCGGCGCTGCGCAACTGGAATGCCGCCTTCAACCTGCTTGGCAACGCGGCCTTCGACACGGGACTGTCCTACACGCTGTCGGTCATTCCCCTGTTCATTCTGATGGGCAACCTTCTGACCATTTCCGGCGTCAGCCAGTCCCTGTTCTCAACGGCCCACAGAATGCTGCACAGGCTGCCCGGCGGCCTCGCCATGGCCTCCATCGTCGCCTGCGGCGGTTTCTCCGCCGTCTGCGGCTCTTCACTCGCCACCGCCGCGACCATGTCGAAGGTGGCCATGCCCTCAATGCGCAAGGCAGGCTATGCGGACAGTCTGGCGACCGGCTCCATTGCGGCCGGCGGCACGCTCGGCATCCTGATCCCGCCAAGCGTCATCCTGATCATCTATGGCCTGCTGACGGAAGCCGACATCGGCAAGCTCTTCATTGCCGGCATCATTCCCGGACTACTCGGCGTGCTGTTTTATCTTGCCGCCATCTATGTCACCGTCCTCTTCAAGCCGAAACTGGCGCCTGCCGATCATGACGATCTGCCTCTGGAACGGAAGGATCTCTGGGGTGTCCTGGCAGTCGTCGGCCTCTTTGCGGTCATCATGGTCGGCATCTATGGCGGTTTCTTCACACCGACGGAAGCGGCCGGCGTCGGCGCAGCGACCGCCCTCGTCATCGCTCTCATTTCCGGCGGCCTGACGTTCGAAAAGCTCTACCAGGCGGGTCTCAACTGTGCCCGCACGACCGCGATGATCTTCGCGATCATCATCGGTGCGGAGGTCTTCTCCAATTTTGTCAGCTATGCGGGCGTACCGGACGCGCTTCTGACCTTCGTGCAGTCGCTCGACGTCAACGCCTATGTGGTCATGCTCGTTCTGGTGCTGATCTACGTGGTTCTGGGGGCAGTTCTGGAAAGCCTTTCCATGATCCTTCTGACCGTGCCGGTGTTCTTCCCGCTGGTCACCTCGCTCGACTTCGGAACGGGCCTTTTGAGCGATCCGGAAATGGTCCTGATCTGGTTCGGCATCATCGTCGTGGTGGTCACCGAAATCAGCCTGATCTCGCCACCCATCGGCCTCAACGTGTTCGTGCTGCGCTCGGTTCTGACCGACGTGCCGCTCCGGACCATGTTCGCCGGCATCATGCCCTTCTGGGCCGCCGACATCCTGCGGCTCGCCCTGCTGATTGCCGTCCCGGCGTTTTCGCTGATGCTGATCTGAGCCCCTCCAAAGTACGTTGCAGTGACGGCTTCGAGCCGTCACTGACCGTCTTCTCCAGGCAGCGCTCTTCTTCGGACGCACTTTACCCTTCCGAACTTCCTGCATAGTTCTAAAATCGTGAGCCAAGGTTTCATCTGATGAACCTTCGTCTTTGACCATTGCTATGTGTGGGAGCCATGAACGACGGCCGCACCACCCTTCTGGCGACCTTGACCGTCGCCGTCACCGGTATCCTTTGGGGGTTCTACTGGATACCGGTCCGGTCGCTGACCGAAGCGGGTCTGCCGGGCGCCTGGGGCACGGTGGTCATCACGAGCGCTGCCGTCCTCCTCCTGTCTCCCCTGGCTGTCATCTTGCGGCACCAATTTGCAAAGACCGGTGCCGTCGCTCTGCTATCCATCGCGCTGGGTGGCGCTGCCTTCACGCTTTATTCGATCGGGTTTGTCTACGGCAGGGTCGCGATCATCATTCTGCTGTACTTCCTCACCCCGGTCTGGAGCGCGGTGATCGGACGGTATGTCATGGGCTGGCACTCCTCCTATGTGCGCCTTCTTGCCATACTGGCCGGGCTGATCGGACTTGTCGTGATGCTCAGCGCCGGTGGTGGGCTCCCCCTTCCGCGAGGCCCGGGCGAATGGATGGCGTTGAGCGCCGGTTTCCTCTGGTCCGTCGCCTCGACCGGCATACGCGCGAAATCGACTTTGAAGCCGGTGGCCGCTGCTTTCGTCTTTGCCCTTGGTGCAGCTGTCATGGCAGTGGCACTCGCTCCCCTGCTCGAACCCTGGCCTGAGGCCGTCCTGACCGGCATTCCAGGCAGTTGGGCCGGTCTTGCCCTCTTAACAGGCGGCCTCTGGTGGGGTGCCTCCATTGCTGCCCTGATGTGGGCAACCGCGCGGCTGGAGCCTGTTCGTGTTGGCATCCTCTTGATGACGGAGGTTCCGGTCGGAGCGGTTTCGGCGGCAATGCTTGCCGGGGAGCATCTTGAACTGCCGGAAATTGCGGGCGGGCTGCTGGTCCTGTGCGCCGGCATTCTGGAAGTTTGGCCGGTTCGCCGAATTGCCGGCGGAAAGTCTGGCCCGTGAATTGGACAATCGTTCTTCGTGCCATAAATAAGTTTAGGGTACGGACCCATAAAAATGTACGTTCAGGTCGATCTGGAAAGGTCGCCAATCGGGCTTTGAACGGCGGCTTCAAAACCTTTGCACCATGCGCCAGCATGGTTCTGCAGGTTATTCCTCGCTTATCTGCGCCCGATTACCCCCGAACGAACAACTTCATGAGTCCATACCCAGAGCCTTTTGAGGGAAACATTCTTCCGCGGGATGAGGGTCATGGAGCGCAAGCTCGCCGCTATTCTTGCCGCCGACGTCGCCGGCTTTTCGCGTCTGGTCGGCGCGGACGAGGAAGGAACCCTCTCCGTACTCCGGTCCTTGCACACCAGCATCATTGAACCGCTGATCCGGGAACACCGGGGGCGAATCGTGAAATTCATGGGCGACGGCCTTCTGGTCGAATTCCAGAGTGCAGTCGATGCGGTGAGATGTGCCGTCGATTGGCAAACCCGGCTTGCGTCCTGCGGCAACGAAAACGCTCTTGCATTCCGGATCGGCATCAATCTCGGCGACATCGTCGTTGATCGCGATGACATCCTCGGTGACGGCGTCAATATTGCCGCGCGCCTTGAAGGATTGGCTGACCCCGGCGGTATCGCCCTTTCCGACATGGTTTTTCAGAATGTTCGGGCAAAGCTCGGTCTTGAGTTTCATGACGATGGACTTCACACGCTCAAGAACATCGAAACTCCTGTCCGCGTCTGGAAATGGGTAAACAGCGCCTCCGCGGCCACCAAAGCGCAAGTGCCGCTTCCACTCCCCGGCAAGCCGTCGATTGCTGTCCTGGCATTCGACAATATGAGCAACGACCCGTCGCAGGAGTATTTTTGCGACGGCGTGGTGGAAGACCTCATTACCGAGTTGTCGAAGTATCACTGGCTGATGGTCATTGCCCGGAACACGACATTCACATTCAAGGGGGCCTCGGTCGACGTGAAGGACATCGGGCGCCAGCTCGGCGTTCGCTATGTCATGGAAGGCAGCATTCGCAAGTCGGGCGACCGGGTGCGTATCACCGCGCAAATGGTAGATGCCGTTTCCGGCTCACACGTTTGGGCGGAACGATACGATCGTGAAGTCGCGGACGTATTCGCACTACAGGACGAAATCACCCAGGCCGTTGCGGGTGCCATCCAGCCGACACTGATTTCGGCAGAGGCCGACCGGGCCAGGCGAACGCCGCCGGAGAACATGGTGGCGTGGGACTACGCGGTGCGCGGGCGCTGGCATGTACTGCGCCTGACGCAGGAGGACAATGCAATTGCCCAAACGCTACTGAGAACCGGCCTCAAACATGATCCGGAACATGTGCCACTCCTCGCCTTTCTTTCCTTCGGGCTTATAAACGCCGTATTCTTCGGCTGGAGCAACGACCCGGCAGCATGGCTCACCGAGGCCCGAGAACTGGCCGAAAAAGCGGCGGCACTGGATGAAAACGATGTGTGGGTTCAATGCGCGCTTGGGCTTTGCCAGTTCATTGCCAAGCAGCCGGGGGAAGCTGTTGGGCACCTGCGGAAAGCCATTGAACTGAACCCCAGCTTCGCGCTCGGACACGGGTACCTTGCCTTGCAACTCGCTTATGCCGGACATCCGGAGGAGGCCATTCAGGAAGCCGAAACCGCAATTCGCCTCAGTCCAAGAGACCCTGAACTCTTTCATTTTTATGTGGCTGCCGGGACGGCGCATTTCGTGGCCGGTCGCTATGAAGACGCCGTCGAATGGGCGGAAAAATCCGTTGGTGAACGGCCAGCGGTTCCCGGATCTCTCCGGCTGCTAGCTTCCAGCCTTGCACTTAAAGGCGCATCCGAAAAGGCCCGGAAGGTGTTCAGCCGAGTACGGGAGATCTCACCAACAGTGTCTGCTGATGGCATTCGGAATGCCATTCACTTCGGCAACCCGGAAGACCTGGAGCGCTATATCAAAGGCCTGAAAATGGCAGGCCTGCCGGATTGACCGGAACGGAACAAAAGTAACCGCTCAAACGTTCTGCAGAGTCCAGGCGGCCAGTTCCGTGAAGACCCGGTCGGCAGAGGCATTCATCGCCTCGACGGCCTTGTCAACCGAATTGCTGCCCGACGGCGTTTCCGCCCGGAACACTTTTGTCGCCACGGTCCGCCCGTTGCGGTCGTTTACGACGCGGGCTGAAATCTCGACCACACCCCGGTTGCCACCGCCGACCCGAAGTTCGAAGGCCCGGATTTCGGTCTGGAGCTGATAGTCGATCAGGAGACCGTCTCCGGGCAAGCCGACGCCGCGCAGGCGGCCCGTGTTCTGCAGTGTCTCCACCAGCTTCAGCTGCACGACATTGGGCAGCGTGTCCGCCCAGGCGGTTTTCGGGAAGTAGCTGTAAACGGGGCCCTTTTCGACGACGGCGATATAGCTGGTATCAAGCGCCTTCAGCGCCCGTGGCGCCGCGACAAGCACCTGGACGCGGCTGGACCTGCCCCTGAGACCACCGACATCGGCCGCATCGATGCTGTAATAGGCGGACGGTGCTGTGCTGGCGCAGCCGGAGACGAGCACACCGAGCCCGAGAGCGCCGAGAACGCTCCTGCGGGTCAAATCTGTGTTTGCTTTCGTCATACGCCTCAATTCCTGAAACTCGTTTGTTATCGCCGACGCCCGCCGGAGTAGGTCGGCACGTCTTCTCCGCCGAAGATCACCCGATTCGGGTTGCGTTCAAAGCTCTCCGCGGCCCGCTGTATAGAAACCAGAGTCCGGTTGACCTGCGCCAGGGCCGCGGCGAAATCGGCAGACCCCTGCGTCGCGAATTTTGACAGACCGCCGGCAATTGCATCGGCCCTGCTTTCGAAGGCCACCGCTACCTTGCGAATGGCCTGCGCCGCCAGCGTCGCTTCCTTGATCAAACCGTCGCCGTCACCGTCAACCATGGTCGAGACTTTCTCGATCAGGCTTTCGACCCGCACGGAGGTGGAGTTCAACGTTGCCGTCATCTGCTTGGCGTCGGTGATGATCTGGTCGACGTCAGGCGTGCGCTTGGTCAGGTCGGCCGTCATCTGCTGGACGTTGTCGGCCGCCTTGCGCGCGCTTTCCAGGATCGCCGGAAGTCCGTCCTCGGTGTTGGCCAGACCGGAGGCCGCCGTCTCGACCGAGCCGACGATATTGGCAACCTTCTCCGGATCCACCGCTTTCATCAGGTCGTTGGCGGTCTGCAAGGTTTCGGAAAAGCGCGCAGCAGCGGCCTGAACATCACTCACCAGAGCCGCGATGCGGTCGTCCTCACCCCGTATCGTGGCGGACACGGCTTCAAAATTCTGCACCGTCGACTTGGTGGACGCGATGATCTCGTTGATCTGGCTCTGCTGGTTGTTGACGTTCTCGACAATGGCGGAGACACCTTCCACGGCCTTGCCGACCTTTTCGGGATCGACGCTGGCAACGATGGCGTCGACGTTCTCAAGCGAAGCATTAAGACCGCTGGTGAACTTGCTGACGGAAGCAACGACTTCCTCGATCTTGAGCGGATCGATGGCGGCGGCCAGTTCGACGCCGCGCGAGACGAGCGTATCGACCTTGGCAACCACATCACGCCCGCCTTCGATCATTTCCTTGATCGTGCCTTCCTCGCCCTTGAGCGTCGCGACAATCTCGTCAACGTTCTGCATCGTCTGGCTGGTGGCAACGATCAGCTTGTCGATGTCGCCGGTCCGTTTTTCAAGCAGGTCCCCGAGCGCTGCAGCCCCCTTTGCAACTCTTTCGACCTGATCCGGATGAACCGCCTTGACAACTTTCTGAACGTGGTCAAGTCCTTCGTTGACCTTCGTGGTGAAGGCCTCCAGCTCCTTGGCCGCGTTCTGCGCGTCGGCCATCAGCAGGTCGACATCCTTGCTGGCCCTGCCGAGGCTGGCGGAAAACTTGCTCAGATCATCAACAATGGCGGTCACCTTGTCGGAAGGCACGGCAGCCATCAGGCGCTCGCCCTGGTCCACCAGCTTTTCGAGTCGCACCGACAGACTGGAGAAGGAGTCGGAAGCCTTGCCGATACTGGCCATAAAGTCCTTGACGCCATCGGAGTTGGCCGCGAGGGCTTCGGAAAAGGTATTGGCGTTCTTGATGATCGACGAAATCTCCGGGCCATTTTCCTTCAAAAGATCGTCGACCGTCTTCATCGTGGAATCCGTCCGTTGAAGCACATCGCGCGCGCCGTCGACGATATCGTCAAAGAAGGATTTGTCCGCGTTGATGACAGGGATCTTGTCGTCGTCCCTGCCGAGCAACAATGGCGAATCCGACGTGCCCCCGCTGAGATCCACGTAGGCGACACCGGTCAGACCGGTAAAATTCAAGGTTGCCTTGGTGTCTTCCCGCAAAGGCGTGTCCGGCCGCACGCCGGTCATCGCCACGACCTTTGTCGGGTCGTCGGGCGCAAAATTCAGCTCCTTCACTTCGCCGACCTTGATGCCGTTGAAGTAAACCGCCCCCCCTATCGGCAGGCCGGTGACCGGGCCCGGAAAGACGATCTCGACTTGCACGTTCTGACGGGATTCCGCCGTCGCGGCGAGCCAGTAGACGAAACCGAACGCGCCGACCAGAGTGGCCACCACGAAAGCGCCGATCCAAATATAATTTGCGCGGGTTTCCATTCCGTCCACCTATGCTCGGCGTAATGCCCGTTCGCCCCGGAAATACGATTTGATCCAGGGATCGTCGTTTTTCATCATGTCGTCCAGTGTTCCGATGGCCAGAACACGTTTTTTCCCAAGAACAGCAATCCGGTCGCAGATGGAGTGAAGACTGTCGAGATCGTGCGTCACCATGTAAACGGTCAGTCCAAGGGTCGAACTGAGATTTGCAATCAGCGAATCAAAAGCTGCCGCCCCGATCGGATCCAGACCGGATGTCGGCTCGTCCAGAAACACCAAATCGGGGTCCAGTGCAAGGGCACGCGCCAGGCTCGCCCGCTTGACCATGCCGCCGGAAAGCTCGGAAGGCAGCTTGTTGGCGGCGTCCTGAGACAGTCCGACAAGGTCCAGTTTAAGCGTTGCCAGTTCGTCCATGAGCTGCGGCGACAGCTTCAGATGCTCGCGCATCGGCACCTGGATGTTCTGCTTCACGGTGAGCGAGGAAAACAGCGCACCCTGCTGAAACAGGACGCCCCAACGGCGCTCAATGGTCTTGCGTTCCTTTTCATCGGCCGTTTCAAGGTCATGTCCGAAGACGGAAATTGATCCGGCGCGCTTTGGCGTCAATCCAAGAATGGTGCGCATCAGCACGGACTTGCCGGTTCCGGAACCACCGACGAACCCCAAAACCTCACCCCGGCGCACGTCCAGATCGAGATCCTTCAATATGATCTTGCTGCCGAATCCGACGGTAACATCCCGCACAGACAACACGTTATCCGTGCCGTCATGCGTCGGCTCTGTCGCTTTGGCTGTGTCTTCGGCTTCGCTCAATGACATGAATAGGGTCAAACTCCAATAGCGGCAAAGAATATGGCAAAGAAGCCGTCGACGACAATCACGAGAAAAATAGCTTTCACAACGGACATGGTCGTATGACGTCCGAGCGATTCCGAAGAGCCCCCCACCTTCAGCCCCTCAACGCAGGCAATCAGCCCGACGATCAGCGCCATGAAAGGGGCTTTCACGATTCCGACCAGCAGGGTCTCTCTTGTAATGGCGGTCTGCAGTTCCGCCAGAAAAGCAGCGGGTGGAATGTCCAGGTAGGCCCAGGTAATCAACCCGGACCCGAAGAGCGCCGCCATATCCGAAATGAACGTCAGGATCGGCAAGGCGATCATCAGGGCCAGGATACGCGGCAGCACCAGCACCTCGGTCACGCTGAGACCGATCACATGCAGGGCATCGACCTCCTCCTGCATGCGCATGGCGCCAAGTTCGGCGGTAAAGGCCGACCCGGACCGGCCCGCCACCATAATGGCCGTCAGGATCACGCCGATTTCGCGCAGGATCAGGATGCCGGCCAGATCGACGACATAGATGTCCACCCCGAATTGCTTGAGATAGAAACCACCCTGCTGGGAAATGATCGCCCCGATCAGAAAACTCATCAGGGCGACGATCGGCACCGCACCGATGCAGCTTCGGTCGAACTGGACGGCGATGGAGATGCCGCGCAGGCGCTTGGGATCCCGCAACACCGCCGCCAGAACCACCCCGAGCGAGCCGAGAATATGCAACATCGCCAGGCCGTCCCGGCCGGAGTCAACCACCTGGCGTCCCACGGCCTCCAGAAAACCGAGGATCGTGAAAGGGTTGCGTTCCGGTTTCCAGCTTGGCGGGTGATGGCGCTCGATTTCGTCAAACAGCGACTGGCGCACCGGCGTCACGCCGGCCAGGCCCACCTTGCGGCCTTCGAATTCCAGACGGCCACGCGTCCGGTGAATGAGCCAGGCGCCACTGGTGTCCAGATGCTCGATTCTGGAAACATCGATGCAGGTCAGGCGGTCCTTGGAGACATCCACCAGCCCGGCCAGTTCCCTTTCGGCCTCCCCGATGGTGCTGACCGTCCAGTCTCCGGACAGCGACAGGAACTGGCGATCCGGACCATCCGCTTCCAGGTGCATCTCCGGCGTTATGTTTTTTTCCAAGAATGCCATTCCGGAGAGCTGCCCTCTTGCCGCTGGTTCAACATCCCCCGTATACCTGATGCAGAAGTTCAACGTCCAGCAGCCACTTGAAAGCTTTGTCCATGGAAATAGCCCATCCCTACCTTTTGTTCCTCGGTGATGTTCCCGATGCGCTTGCCGCCAAGACCGCGACCGGCATTGTGGACTGGCGCAAGGACTGGTGCCTGGGCCAGGTTCGGCTTGAAGGCTGTGCCGCAGATACGGGTCTCTCGGACATGTCGATCAGCGACGGTGCCGCAGCCGGTGCCAGGACCTTCATTATCGGCGCCGTGAATGCCGGCGGGCGTTTGCCGGACCACTGGGTCGACAGCGTCATCGAAGCGCTCGATGCAGGAATGGATGTCGCTTCCGGCCTTCATGTCCGTCTCGGCGACGTCGCCGCCATCCGGGAAGCTGCAGAGCGGAACGGGCGCAAGCTGCATGACGTGCGCCACAATTCGGAGACCTTCGCCACCGGCAAGGGCACCAAACGCCCGGGGAAACGCATTCTCGCGGTTGGCACCGATTGCTCTGTCGGCAAGAAGTACACCGCTCTGGCCATGGACAAGGCCATGAACGAGCGCGGCTACACCAGTTCTTTCTGTGCGACCGGCCAGACCGGGGTCTTCATTTCCGGCCGGGGCGTCGCGCTCGATGCAGTCGTGGCCGACTTCATTTCCGGAGCCGCCGAATGGCTGTCGCCGGCAACCGACGAGAATCACTGGCAGATTGTCGAAGGCCAGGGGTCCCTGTTTCATCCCTCTTTCGCGGGGGTAACGCTCGGCCTTCTGCACGGCTCTCAGCCGGACGGCTTCATTGTCTGTCATGAACCGACCCGCACAAAGATGCGCGGCGTGGAAACGCCCCTTCCGACGATCCAGCAGGTGATCGACCTGACCATTCAGTGCGGCAGGCTGACCAACCCGGATATCCGCTGCGTCGGCATCGCGGTGAACACTGCCGCCCTCGACGACGACGAGGCCCTCGCCTATCTCGCCAAGGTCGGCGAGAAACACGGCCTGCCGGCAACAGACCCGGTCCGCTACGGCATGGAAACCATCGTCGACAAGGTCTCGGCCGAATTCGGTGCCCCATGAGCCTTGTTGTAACCGTCGAGGCGGAATGCTTCGAAATCGCGGGGGGTTTCAGGATCTCCCGCGAAACGCGCACTCACGCGCAAGTCGTTGTGGTCACGCTGCAGGACGGCACTTTCAAAGGCCGGGGAGAATGCGTTCCCTACCCGCGCTACGGCGAATCCCTTGAGAGCGTCCAGACGCAGATCCAGGAAATCGCCCCGGCCCTCCAGGCGGGCCTGACGCGGGCAACGCTGCTGGAGGCCATGCCCGCGGGTGCTGCCCGCAATGCGGTCGATTGCGCGCTCTGGGATCTGGAAGCCAAGAAGTCCGGACGGACAGCGGCGGACCTGGCGGGTGCCGGCACCCTCAGACCGCTGACGACGGCCTTCACCATCAGCGTGGATACACCGGAGGCGATGGCCGAGAAGACAGCGGCCGCAGCTCATCGTCCGCTATTGAAGGTCAAGCTGGCCGGTCCTGGCGATGACGAACGCATTGCCGCCGTCCGGAAGGCCGCGCCTGACAGCACGCTGATCGTGGATGCCAACGAGGCCTGGGACCAAAGCTGTTTCGAAATCAACATGACCGCCTGCAAGGCGGCCGGCGTCGCCCTGATCGAACAGCCCCTCCCCTCAAAAAACGATGGTCTTCTGGCCGAGATCGACCGGAGCGTCACCATCTGCGCCGACGAGAGCCTGCATCCGGGCAAGAGCATCGACGGCCTGCGGGAAAAATATGACGCGGTCAACATCAAGCTCGACAAGGCCGGTGGCCTGACCGCTGCGCTGCAGCTGGTCGAGGATGCGAGGGCCCAGGATCTGAAAGTCATGGTCGGCTGCATGCTCGGCACATCGCTGGCCATGGCGCCGGCGGTCCTGATTGCCCAGAATGCCGACTTCGTCGACCTGGATGGCCCGCTGCTTCTGGCCGAAGACCGCTCGCCCGGACTGACGTTCGAAGGCAGCACGCTCTTTCCGCCCCGCCCGGAACTCTGGGGCTGACAACCTTTTGATCTTCGGATGACGATTGCCGGCGGCAACCTATGCCGCCGCCATGCGCCGGCGCACCAGAGGTGTCAGCGCCAGGGTAGCCAGCACGCCGACCGCGGAGACGGCGGCCATCAGGTAGAACGGCAAGTCCGGATCGACATCATAAAGCGCGCCGCAGATGGTCAGCGCGACCGCCGACTGAATGCCGATGGATGTGGCCAGCAGCCCCTGCCCCGTACCGCCCCATTTGCTCGGCACCAGCTTCGCCAGGATGGAAACCGCCCCCAGATGGGCCGCGCCGAATGTCAGCGCATGCAGCATCTGCAGCGCGGCCATTGTCACGAAGTTGTCGGCAAAGGGAAAAAGTCCCCAGCGAACGACGGCCGCGGCCCCGGATACCAGCAGAAACACGGGGGGATCGAACCGGCGGCCCAACCGGCCCGCGACGGTGAAGAGCGCGATTTCCGCGACCACGCCCACAGCCCAGAGAACACCGATGGTGAAGTCCGGAACATCCATCGCCTTCCAGTAGATGGTGCCGAAACCATAAAAGGCCGAATGACTGGCCTGAAACAGGCCGAGCAAGGCGAGAATGGGCCAGAACCAGGCTTTCCGGAAAGGCGCTTCCCTGTCATCGCCCCGAGTATCCGATTGCCCGCCGCCACGCTGCTGGGAGGACATCGACATGGCAACGGCTCCCGTCGCCAGGGCCGCGACGGCAATCAGGACAAGAATGCTCCAGGAGGTTTGCTCCGCCGCCAGCATGCCGCCTGCGAGGTTTGCGGCGACGAAACCTACCGAACCCCACAGCCGCATGCGGGCATAATCGGTGCCCGTATTTCGCGCCGCATCCAGCGCATAGGCATCTGCAAGCGGCAGCACCGGCGCCTGAAACACCATGTAACCGATAACGGCAACCGCAACCAAAACGAACCCGGCAGGTCCGGCAAACAGGGCAATGAAAGCCGCGCCCGTCAACGAGTAGATCAGGATGGAGAGCCGCCGCTGGCCGGTGCGGTCGGCAATGTTTGCCAGGAGCGGGCTGGCCGCGATCCGGGTGATGGTCCCCGCCCCGAGAATGAACCCGATTTCCGCGGGATTGATGCCGCGAAAATCCAGCACGACCGGCAAGAAGGGCAGAAACAGCCCGTATCCGAAGAAATGGCAGGCGAAGAGCCCGGCAACCCGGGCACTGATGGGTGGAGAAGAAAAGTGCATAGGAAATGTGCCAGATGCCTGCCTAGGGAGATGTTAACGATTTTCACCTTACCTTGCAGGACAAGCCGTCGGTGTACGGCAAATTATGTCCCTTAGGCAAGTTGAGATTCGCGTCCATATGAAAGCGGAAGCAGCACAGGAAGAGCATGAACTGATCGGCGAGGCCGAATATCATACGCTCGAACAGACCCTGATGGAATCCGATCGCGGGCGTCGGTTTCTGAAAGAGTTTCTCAATCGCAACAAGACCCCGGAAACCACTGAGATTCTGGGAGCGATTCACCGGCTTGAAAAGGTGGTGACCCGTCAGCGCGACGTGCCGGATCTCGACAAGATTCGCCTCGATATCGCCGACATGCATGAAGCGATCGAGCGCACCAAGGCCGAGATCGCCAACATCAAGGCGGAAGGCGAGGAAAACAACCGATTCGTCGATGCTTCCAACGAGCTCGATGCGATCGTGACCCAGACCGAGGGCGCGACCCAGACGATTCTGGAAGCGGCAGAGCAGATCCAGGAAAAGGCCTGGGTTCTGCGCGAAAACGGTGCCGACGACGCAACCTGCGACGATATTGATGCGAAGGCCACGGAAATCTTCATGGCCTGTTCCTTCCAGGATCTGACCGGCCAGCGCACCAACAAGGTGGTACAGGTTCTGCGTTATCTGGAAAGCCGCATCAACTTGATGATCAGCATCTGGGGCATAGAAGAGATGGAGGCCGACGCTACGGCAGGCCCCGTCGACAACCGGCCTGACGCCCATCTTCTGAACGGCCCCCAGCTCTCCGGCGGCGGCGTGTCCCAGAACAGCGTCGACGAACTGATGTCCGCCAGCGACGATGTGTTCAACGCCGCGTTGCAGGAAAACAATGCTGTTTCCGCCTTTGACGCAGCGGCCCCCGCTCCCGCCACGGATACCTTTGCCAGCGCAGCCGACGTCGACGCCATCATGGCCAGCGAGGCCGATATCGATGCCATCATGGCCGGTGGTGACGAACCGATGGACGCTGCCGCTATCGACGACATGTTTGCCTCCGCCCCCGTGACGGACGACGTGGAGACCCCGGTGGCGGAAGACGAGTTCGCGGATATGGATCCGGAAGCGACCCTGGACGAAGCCGCCATCGAAAAGCTCTTCGACAGCGAAATCGCCTCCTCGGAAGAGGAAGAGGAAGCTGACGCGGAATGGCAGATGACCGAGGTCGAGGCGGCAGAGGAAGGGGAAGACCCTCTGACGCAACTGAGCGAAGCCGAACGTCAGGCTCTTTTCAACTAACGCAATAGTCTTTGCCGGAGAATTGGAAAAGGGCGCGGCCGGTTGGCCGCGCCCTTTTCAGATCAGATCCACACCTCTCAGGGGGTGGCGCCGTCAGGTACCCGCGGCAATCTTCCGGAAAAAGACCTCGGCCTCTTCACCCAGCCTGTCGGCCTGATTCTTCAACGAGGCCGACATGTTGCGAACCGCGCCGACCGTTGTCTCGACGCTTTCCACCGATTCGCGGATGGCGGTGATTTCATCGGTCACCGCCTGCGTTCCCTGAGCCGCGAGCTGCACGTTCGAGGAAATTTCACCGGTCGCGGCAGCCTGCTGTTCGACGGCCGATGCAATGCTGGTCGCAATCTCGGACAGCTGCCCGATCAGGCCGGTGATGCCATCGATATCCTGGACAGACTGCTGAGTTGCCCGCTGAATGCTGGCGATCTGCTCGGTGATCTCTTCCGTTGCCTTGGTGGTCTGGCTGGCAAGTTCCTTGACTTCCGCTGCCACGACGGCAAAGCCCTTGCCCATCTCTCCGGCTCGCGCTGCCTCGATGGTGGCATTCAGCGCCAGGAGATTGGTCTGTTCGGCAATATCGGAAATCAGACCGATCACGGAGCCGACCTGTTGTGCAAATTCCGCGAGTTGGGTCATCGACTCGTTGGTGTTCTGCGCTCCCTGAACCGCCTTGAGCGCCATTTCCCGCGACTGCCCGGCCTGCCGGCCGATCTCGGCAATCGAAGCCGTCATTTCTTCCGTTGCCGTCGCACTGGACTGCACGCCGCTGGCGGTTTCCGCCGAAGAGGCATCCATGTTGCCCATGCGCGCACTGATGGCCCCGGTTTCCTGGCTCAAGCTGCCGGAAGACGTTTCCAGTTCTTCCGAGGCGTTTCCGAGCGCGTTGACAGCCCCGCCCAGCACGTCCTGAAAGCCCTGGACGGCCGTTTTCAATTCGATTTCACGTGCCACAGCGTCTTCGACCATCTTTTCGTGATAGGTCGAAATCGCGAGATCCATGTCCAGCATCACGAGCTTGGTCACGACATTCAGCGCTTTCGTGCGCTTGGATGCGGACAGGAAACGCCGTTTCATCAAAAGACCGGTGAGCTGCTCAAGCACATAGGCGTAGCCACCGATATACCAGCTCGGCTCAAGGCCGATTTTGACATGGGCAAGCCCGATGCGCACTGCCCGTTCACGATAGGCCTCGGTTGCCCCATCCGTGAACAGCCCCTGCCAATGGGAGCTCTGGGCCGCCACAAGCCGGTTTTCCTGGTCACCGAGAAGACCGGCCAGATGCGGCACGGTTCTGACATGCGCGTAGAAACCCTTGAGGATCCCGGGCAGTTCCTGAGCGATCTGCGGCCAAAGGGATCTGGCGAGGGCGCGATCCTCGTCCGAAAACCGGAAGAAAGTCAGCCGGTCGCTCATGTTCTTGTTTTGCATTTCAACCCCTAGCGGTCCAATGGAGCGCGAAACGAACTGGATCCGCCGACAACCGGACTTACCGGAGTGCAGGAACCAGCACCTTTCGCAAGGTGCACAGACTGCCGGGCGGGATTCGTTTTGGGTTATGAAAAGGCACGGAGATCACCCGCGCCCCGTGTCGGGGCAACGGTTTCAAATCCGGCCAGTCCGTCCTTTCGCCCCGTCCCGGCGAAACGGCAACAACCCTCACGACTTACGTTAAGTAACTGACTCGTAAAGGTTATCCCTGCCTCGCTCTAACGGGCCAGTGCTAAGGACGGGTTAACGGGCTAGGGCTTTCATCAACATTTCAGGGTCGATATTGCCGCCTGTCAGAACAACCCCAACCGTCTTGCCTTCCAGGGGCAGTTTTCCCGACAGGACGGAGGCCAGGGCCACCGCACCACCCGGCTCCACCACCAGTTTCAGTTCGGTAAAGGCAAAGGCGACCGCGTCAAGCACTTCGTCGTCGGTCACGCTCACGCCTTCTCCGGCAAGCCCATGAAGGATCGAAAAACCGATTTCCCCCGGCATTTCGGAAAGCAAGGCATCGCAGATCGACCCGGCCTTGACCGCATTTGGCAAGCGCGTTCCGGCATCCAGAGAGCGTTTGTAATCGTCGAAGAGAGCCGGCTCGCAGGTATGGAATTTCGTTGCGGGCGAGAGGTGCGAAAGAGCGAGCGCGATGCCGCTTGAAAGTCCGCCGCCACCTGTACAGGCGAAAACGTCATCAAGCCGAAGACCAAGATCACCGGCTTGCCGGGCGAGTTCCAGCCCGACGGTACCCTGCCCGGCGATGACGGCAGCATTGTCAAAGGGGTGGACCAGTGTTGCCCCGGTCTCGGCGCAGAGGCGTTCCGCGATCCCGTCACGGTCCTCGGTCTCCCGGTCATAGGTGACGACGGTGGCGCCATAGCCGCGTGTGCGTTCCAGCTTGATCTCCGGTGCATCGGCCGGCATCACGATGGTCGCCGGCATGCCAAGCAGTTGCGCGCTCGCGGCAACTCCCTGCGCGTGGTTTCCGGAAGAGCAGGCAACCACACCCTTCTGACGGTCAGCGGCCGGGATCTGGCTGAGGCAATTATAGGCTCCGCGAAACTTGAAGGATCCGCTGCGCTGCAGGTTCTCCGGTTTGATCAGGACGTTCGCCCCGGTCCGTTCGTCCAGAACGGGGTGCCGCAGCACGGGCGTCAGCAGGGCTTCGCCGCGGATACGCGCGGCAGCGGCTTCAATATCTTCGAAGGAAACGGCTTTTCCGGAACGGTCCGGGTTTGACACCGGCACGGCTTGAGACTGGATTTCCGACATCAGAACTCGCTTTGCGGATCAGAATTCTTCAACACTGAGATCCGGCCCGGGGAGGAGCCGGAGAGGAATACCTGGCTCGCTGATCGCGGCCAACTGAGAATTGTCTTTCACAGGAAGATGGAGTGTTCCAGCAAGAAATTGTCCCGGTATCAATTTTGCCGGAACAGCACTTCGCATCGGAGCCGGCCGTTATTCCGCCGCCCTCACCCCGGCGAGCGAGCGGTTGAAGATGTCCTGCGCCTCTATGCAGTTGTCCAGGAACTGGCGGGCACTTGCCGCCCAGGTGTAGTCCATGGCGATCTTCCGGCAATGCTCCCGTGGAATATCGAGAGCTGCCTCCGCCGCTTCCTGAAGGTTGTCGGACAAGACCCCGGCCCCTGTTCCGCCGATGACATCGAGCGGCCCCATGACGGGATAGGCGGCGACAGGAACACCGCAGGCCAGCGCTTCAAGCATCACGTTGCCGAAGGTATCCGTCAGGGACGGAAAGACGAAGACATCGGCATCGGAATAATGGCGGGCCAGGTCTTCGCCCAGCTTTGCACCGGTGAACAGGACATCCGGATATTCACGGCGCAAGGCCTCAAGCTGCGGCCCGCCACCAACCACGACCTTTGAACCCGGGAGTTTCAGGTCCAGGAAAGCACCGATGTTCTTTTCCACCGAAACGCGGCCGACATACATGAAGACGGGGCGTGGCAGATCGGCAGGCAGAACGGACCCTTCGTATGGACGGAACAACTGCTCGTCGACGCCCCGGGACCAGCGCATCAGGTTCCGGAAACCGCGTGCGCGCAGCTCCTCTTCCAACGATCGGGTTGCCACCATGCAGCCGCTGCCGGAATTGTGGAACCGCCGCAGCCAGCCGTAGGACCACGAAAGCGGCACCGGCAGCCGGGCGGAGACATATTCGGGGAAACGTGTGTGATAGCTGGTTGTGAACGTCCGGCCCGTCTTGCGGGCCGCACTTGCCGCCAGGAGCCCGAGCGGACCTTCCGTTGCGATGTGTAGATGCTCGCAATCGAACGCTTCGATCTTCCGCCGGACGATACCGCGATGGGTCAGCGACAGGCGGATTTCTGGGTAAGTGGGACACGGCAGCGTCCGGAAGCCCTGGGGGGTGAGAAACTCGACGCGGGTCCCGATTGCCTCGAGTTCCTCCGCCGTGCGTTCAAGGGAGCGGACGACACCGTTAATCTGCGGATGCCAGGCATCCGTCACGATGAGAATGGAGCTCATGCGGCGACCGGCGTTTCCCGAGACTTCGTCTGCACGGTCCTTGTCTGGCTTCTGTCCACCCATCGGATCACCTCGAATGTCCCGTCATGGTGTTCTGCAACGGCCGTACAGCTTTCCACCCAGTCGCCTGTGTTGATGTAGTGAATGCCGTTCATATCACGATTGGCGGCGTGATGTATGTGGCCGCAGATGACCCCGTCGACCCCCTGCCGCCGGGCTTCCTCGGAGAGGGCCTCTTCGAACCGGCCGATGAAACTGACTGCGTTTTTCACCTTCAGCTTGGCCCAGGCCGACAGAGACCAGTAGGTCAGGCCTGCCCGGCGGCGAACGGCGTTCAGCCAGGTGTTGACGGTCAGGGCGGTCACGTAGGCCTTGTCGCCAAAGAAAGCGAGCCATTTGGCATGGCGGATGACCACATCGAACTGGTCGCCGTGGATAACCAGGTATCGCTTGCCGTTGGCCGCTTCGTGGATGATGCTGTCGGTCACTTCGACACCGCCGAAGTGGGTTCCGAGAAAACTGCGCAGGAACTCGTCGTGATTGCCGGGAATGTAGACGATCCGCGCTCCCTTGCGGCCCTTACGCAGCACTTTCTGGACAACGTCGTTGTGCAGCTGCGGCCAGTACCAGGACCGTTTCAGGCGCCAGCCGTCCGCGATGTCGCCGACCAGGTAGATGGTTTCGGCATCATTGTCCTTCAGGAAGTCCAGCAGCATATCCGCCTGGCAACCGCGCGTGCCAAGGTGAACATCTGAAAGAAACAAGGCCCGGTAATGCCGCGATGACTCTGCGGTCGACATGGCGCTTCTCCAATTTCCCATTGGGGCGCTTTAGACGCGATTCAAGTTTCACTATTATGACAGCGCAACGCCGAACCAGTACCTCGCATTGTTTTCCGCGGCACGACCGAATACCTGCGAAACATTTTGAACAGGTCCGGAACTCTTTTCGCAACGCCCTCATTTCCAAACAGAACTTGCCGACACAAAAATTTCCTTTCGTTTGACAGCCCCCGTCCGCACGGCCCAAAAGAGGCATCGGGAGTTCCGGCAACGAAGGAGACATTCGATGGATCTGGGCCTTGAGGGAAAGAAGGCGATCATTTGCGCTTCCAGCCGCGGTCTTGGACGGGGCTGCGCGGAGGCGCTGGCGGAAGCCGGCTGCGCGATCGTCCTGAACGGCCGCAACGAAGCCGTGCTCGCGGAAACCCGCGCAGCAATCGAGTCAAGATTTGGCGTCCCGGTTCAAACCGTCGCCGCCGATGTTTCAACGCCCGAGGGACAGGAAGCGCTGCTGGCTGCCTGCCCCGATCCGGACATCCTCGTCAACAACAATGGCGGCCCGCCGCGCCGCGATTATTCGGAACTGGACCGTGCTGCCCTGCTGGAAGGGGCGATCCAGAATTTCGTGACGCCCGTGGAACTGATTCAGGCCGTGGTTCCCCGCATGAAGGAGCGCGGGTTCGGACGGATCGTCAACATCACCTCGCTCTCGGTCAAGATGCCCATCGAAGGCCTTGACCTGTCCAGCGGAGCGCGTGCCGGGCTTACGGCATTCCTTGCCGGCGTTTGCCGCCAGCTCGCTCCGCATGGCATCACCGTCAACAACCTGCTGCCCGGCAAGATGGATACGGACCGTCTGAAAGGCGGCTTCGAGCGCACCGCCGTGCAAACGGGCAAGCCGGTCGATGACATCCGGGCACAACAGGCTGCCGAAATCCCCGCCCGGCGCTTTGGAAATGCCACCGAATTCGGCCAGACCTGCGCCTTCCTGTGCTCTGTTCACGCCGGCTATATCACCGGCCAGAACATCCTCATGGACGGCGGCCTCTATCCGGCGGCGTTTTAGGCGGATCAGCGAAAAAGGCCAGAGCGTTGCCCTGGCCTCCCTGCAAGCGACGTTGAAGCCAATCAGAACTTGTAGCGCAGCGACGCCGCAACGATGTTCACATGACTGTCGACATCGGCGGAATAGTTGCCGAAAGCCGTCTTGTAGTCCTGATGGCTGGAATCGATGTTGATCTCGGTCGCTTCAGGAATGATATGCGTGTAACCGAGATCGAAGGCCAGGTGCTCGTTGAAAGCATAACTCGCCCCGGCGGACAGCCACCAGCGATTGTTGTCGGGAAGACGGGTCGAGCGGATGTCCTCGTCAATCGGCGAAATCTCGTAGGCGAGACCGGCGCGAAGGGTCAGCTTGTCGTTGAAGTCGTATTCACCGCCGAGAGAAAAGAACCAGCCATCGTCGTAGTTGAAGTTGAGCGTCGTCAACGTGGCACCGGATGTGTCGGAAGTCGCGCGAGGCGCTTTCAGGCGGCTCCAGTTGGTCCATTCAATTGTGCCGAGCAGGCGGATCTTGTCCGTGATCTTCTGCTTTGCGGAGAAATTGATCATGTCCGGAGTGGTGACACCGAGGTGGATCGCACTCGTCGCACCACTGGCGTAGAGATTTCCTTCAAGCTCATGGGACACGCCAGAGCGGTATCCCAGCCCGAATTCCGTGCCCTCAAAAGGCTTTACGGTGATACCGGCGGTCACGCCAAAGCCGATATCGTCTCCGGAGATCTCGTTCGACCTGGCAAATCCGGAGGACGTCGCATCCGCCGATTTCAGACTGACGTCCAGGTACTGGACCTGAACACCGGCCGCGATGGAGATCATATCGTTGATCTGATAGGCGATATTCGGATTGACGTTCAGCGAGAAGACCGTCGAGGACCGGGAATAGAACCGGGCCGCCCAGTCGTTCTCCGGCTTGGTCGACATTCCGAAGGGCGCATTGACGCCAACACCGAAAATGAGGCTGTCATTCAACCGGTAGGCGGCGTATCCGGCCGGTAACCAGGCATCGCCTGCAATGTCGCCGCTGCCGATCGACGATGTTCCGACAGCCCCTCCCGAGAGCGTGCCGTTGATGTCGGAATACGGAAGCAGCGCGGTGTTGTGCGTTTCCACGGTCAGTCCCTGCCGGGCACTGATAAGCGATGCCGGGTTCCAGAACATCGAGGAGATGGAGTCGCTTGTCGTACCGTAGCCAGCGAACGACATCCCCTGATAATAGGCGCTCTGTTCCCGGATCGCGAACCCACCCGCATGCGCGGCTCCCGCGACCATGGACAGTGCAATCGCGGTCGATGTAACGAGCGCTGCATTCTTGTTTGCCAAAGGCATCGAGTTTTCTCCCACCCAAATTTCCAACGTGTGTAACGTGACTACCGCCGTTAGAAATTTCGGAGAACGGATGCCGTTTCAACTCAAGAATTACGCCCGAAAACCGCAGTTAATTCGATGCTGCGACGCAAAATATACCAAGTGATACACAGACCGGCGCCACGGAGTTTCAAAGATCAGACACAAAAGTTACTGATCGGAGCTGCTTTGTCATGAAAGCGACACGCCTTCGCGCGATTGCATAAAAAATGAGCAATCGGCGAGCGACCTTCCGATAACGTCAATTAACCTGCCTCCGTTGCCCCCATGCCACACGTAACCCAAGGGAAACCCTTGGGTTTTCAGAGGCAAAGATTCAAATTAGCTCGATATTTTTAACAATACTTTTGCAACGCATGCCAACAAGAGATACCGGATTTCAGGCCGCACCGTCGCGTGCAGCCATGAACCGGCGCATGGCCACGTTGCTCCAGGGAGCCAGCCGTTCGCGCGCTGCAATGTTGCTTTCATAGATGCGCCGGGCCAGGGGATCCTTGCCGGCGAACTCCTCCAGAACCACTTTGGCCGTCTCCCGCAACGCGGTAAGAACGTCATCGGGATAGGGCTTGATCGTCACCCCGTCTTCCTCCTGGAGCAGCTTCAGGCTGCCGGCGTTTTCCCAGTCGCTTTCGGCCAGCGCGCGTCCGTTTTCCGCGCGGCAGGCTTCCAGCACGATCGTGCGCAGCTCTTCCGGCAGGCCATCGAGTGCGAGCTTGTTGAAGAGCGCCTCTCCCGTGCCGTTCGGCTCGTGGAAACCGGGCGTGTAATAGGACTTGGCAACCTTGTGGAAGCCCATGGCCCTGTCCGACCACGGCCCCAGAAACTCCGTCGCATCGAGCACGCCGGACTGCAACGCCTGGAAGAGTTCGCCGGGCGGCAGGCTGACCGGCGTCGCCCCCAGACGGCGCATCACCTCGCCGCCAAGACCCGGCATCCGGATTTTCAGACCCTTCAGATCGTCCAGACCGGCAATGTCCCGCTTGTACCAGCCGCCCATCTGAACGCCGGTGTTGCCGGCCATCACCGGCTTCAGGCCGAAGGGGGCATAGAGTTCGTCCCAGAGCGTCTGACCGCCGCCCTGCTCGATCCATGTGATGTGTTCATGCGGCAGCAGACCGAAGGGAATGGCCGTGAAGAATACCGAGGCCGGGATCTTGCCCTGCCAGAAGAACGAGGCCGTGTGAGCCATCTGTGCCGTTCCGGCGGAGACCGCTTCGAAAACGCCGAGCGCAGGCACCAGTTCACCGGCGGCATAAAGCCGGATGCGCAACTGGCCACCGGACATCTTGGTGACCTGATCGGCGATCCGCTGCGCTGTGACGCCCGGCCCCGGCAAGTTCTTCGGCCAGGAAGTCACCATCTTCCATTCGATCGTGGCCTTTTCCTGCGCCAGCGCAGGAGTGGCC
The DNA here is from genome assembly GCF_050301095.1 of Roseibium sp. Classification (GTDB taxonomy): domain Bacteria; phylum Pseudomonadota; class Alphaproteobacteria; order Rhizobiales; family Stappiaceae; genus Roseibium. The sequence goes on along the minus strand of NZ_JBNKYW010000062.1, from coordinate 9,264 downwards.
AATGCCGCCGCCGTAGAAGCGGAAGCTCCCAGAAGCGCCCTGCGGCTCAACTTCGTCTTCTTGCCCACGGTGAGATCAGACATCTTGCTTGCTCCAGAAGTCATAAAAATGATGGACCGGACCATGACCGGCACCGATTTCCAGCTGGTCTGCAGCGGCAATCGCTGCCTGTATGTAGCGCTTTGCCGCCCTGACCGCCTCCGGCAATGTCATGCCCCTTGCGAGCCCTGCCGCAATGGCCGAGGAAAGCGTGCAGCCTGTGCCATGGGTGTTGTTCGTGGCAATGCGGGTCTCGCGCAGCCAGATCCCCTCGCCGCTGCCGTCCAGGAAGAGATCGGCGCTTTCCGCGCTGGTGCCGTGTCCGCCCTTGAGCAGAACGGATCTGGCCCCCAGTCCGAGTAGCCGCTCGGCCTGGGCGTGCATGGCGGCCTCGTCCACGGCCACGTCCGTTTCCAGCATCCGGGCGGCCTCGTGCAGGTTCGGCGTGATGACATCCGCAAGCGGCACAAGCACGGAAATCAGGCCACTGACAGCGCTGTCGGCCAGCAGGGGATCTCCGGAAGCGGCCACCATCACCGGGTCCAGCACCACGGGACCCGTCTCATGTGCTTTCAGGCCGCTTGCCACCGCCTCGATGATGTCGACGCGCGACAGCATGCCGATCTTTGTGGCCTTCACCTTCAGGTCCGAGAAAACTGCATCCATCTGGGCGCGCACGAATTCGGGCGGTACATCGTGAATGGCGCTGACCCCGAGCGTGTTCTGCGCGGTCAGGGCGGTCAGAACGCTCGCCCCATAGACCCCGTTGGCCGAAAAGGACTTGAGGTCCGCCTGAATGCCGGCGCCTCCGCCGGAATCGGATCCTGCTATGGTCACCGCGATCGCGGTCATGATGTTCTCCTTCCCTGAATATGATGGGAGTGTCGGTCAGGTGGTTTTGAGACGGGCTTCGATATCGCCAAGGCTCATGGCGTAGAGCGCATCTAGAAGTTCGGGCACGAGAGTGCCGGGGCCGCCGGCCTGTTCGGCAGCCATTTCGCCCGCAATGTTGAAGACGGAAAGACCGCAGGCCGCCGCCAGCGCGGTGTCTTCCTCCACGCTCATGAAGGCCGTCAGAACGGCCCCGCCCGCACAACCGGTCGCCGTCACCCGCGCCATCAAGGGATGGCCGTTCAAAAGCCTGAAATCTTCTCCGCTGCTTTCGATCTTGTCCTCTTGCCCCGTCACCGCGAACACCGTCCCCGTGGCGATCAGATCCTCCACGCCGGCACGGTCGGCAAACATCGCACCCATTTCCGGTTCATTGAGCCGGACAAGGTCGGGCTTGAACCGGAGCAGTTCCTGTGCGAAGGCGCATCGGAGGGGAGAACGGTCGACGAAAACCGGATCGAGACCGACCGGCCTGCCGGCGGCTTGCGCCGCTTCCATGGCGAGCGGAATGGCCTCGCGCCTGGCTTCGTCCAGCGTACCGAGATTGACCAGCAACGCATCCGCGCTTGCGGCAAATCCCGCCACTTCCTCCTTTGCAAGGGTCATGGAGGGCACCGCCCCGAGCGCGAGCAGCACATTGGCGGTGAAACTCTGGGCCACCGCATTGGTGATGGCGTGGATGCGCGGCGCTTTCACGCGGACACGTTCAAGCCGTTCGAAGACGGTCCCGGCCGCAAGCGAGCGGGTAGACGCGGCAAGAGAAAGGCTCATGCGGCACCTCCTAAAAGGGCCGGAGGTCCTCCGGTCGCGGTCTGTGTCGGGAATTTGCCTTTGGCGGTATTCATCATCATCTCAAATCCCTCCGCCGGTGCAAGCCGGATCAGGTTCAAGGAGTTGGCAACCCGCCTCTCAGCCCGAACCACAATGGCCGGGCACCCCCATGAGATGTCTGCACTGCTAGCAAGCCGGGCACGGCATTGCAAGTCTTCGCGCCCCCTGAGACACCATATGCGATTGACTGGCAGCAAGAGATGGGCGATGTCGTTGGAAACGAAATTGCAAAAGCCAACCCGTCGGAGCGCCGAATGACCCCGTTTTTCGTGATGATCAAATGCCAGCTGGGCAAGACCTACCAGGTTGCCAACGCGATTGCCGACGCAGAGATCGCCTCCGAGGTCTATTCCACCAGTGGCGACTACGATCTTCTGGTCAAGTTCTATGTCGACGAAAGCGCCGACATCGGCCATTTCGTCAATGAAAAGGTGCATCCGATCGACGGCATTCAGGACACCAAGACGATTATTACCTTCAAAGCTTTCTGAACCGCGTCCAGTTCCATTGACCGGGAGGTCTTCCATGCGCTTTGTGACATCCGCTGCCCTTGCTCTCGGCCTGACACTCCTGCCGCTTTCAGCGGCTGGAACCGCAAGTGCCCAGGGCATGCCTCCCGAGCAGATCAAGCAGATCCTCGACCTGACCAAGGCGAACTGGGTGGCTTTCCGCGACTGGCAGGGCCAGGAGCTGATCTATTTCACCCATCTGGAATCCTGGAAATGCGGGATCGACTACGTCTTCTACGGCTTCAACGGCGGCGAACTGGACCAGGAGTGGGAACTGGATACCTGCGATCCCGACAACCCGAACGCTGTCCTCAAAGACAAGCCCTATATCGAACTGCCTCTCGGGTCGGTCCAGTCGATCAGTGTTCAGCTGATCTTCCCGGACGGCACCAAGAGCGCGGTTGAGACCTTCCAGTACAAGCCGCAATAGGGCAGCGTCCCGTCTTCATGACTTCGACGGTGAGGATGCCCGACGAGCCTTGGTGCGGTCCAGCCCCAGCCTGTGCTCGCGGTAGATGACGAAGACACCGGCAGCGATCACGATCAGGGCGCCGATCATCACCTCCGGCACCGGAAATTCCGAAAAGACCACCCAGCCGACGATGATCGCCCAGAGCATGTTGACGTAGTCGAAGGGCGCGATGGTCGAGGCGTCTGCGAAGCGGTAGCTCTGCGTCAGCAGGATCTGGCCGACACCGCCGGCAAGACCGATCAGCAGCATCAGGCCGCCGGTATGAAGATCCGGAACCACCCACGCCTGCCCCGGCAGAACGAAGCCGAGCGGCAGGGTCAGCAGCGCCATGACCGTCGAGGCCCCCGCGAACCAGGTGACAATGGTCGAGGTCCGCTCCGTTTCGCACAATTTGCGTACGGTGATCATCGCAAGTGCGGCAAAGCAGGCGGCCACGGCACCCAGCATCGCGCCGATAGCAGACGCATTGTCGAGTTCCCCTTCCCCCAGATGCGGCGACAGCACCACCAGAATACCGATGAACCCGACGCCGACAGCGCTCCAGCGGTAGACCCGGACCCGTTCCCCCAGAATAAAGAAGGCCAGCACAACCACGATCAGCGGCGTGGCAAAGCCGATGGCGGTGGCGTCTGGCAGCGGCAGCAGGTGCAGTGCCGTGAAGGAACAGACCATCGCGGACAGCCCCACCGCCGAACGGGTCAGATGCCCTTTCGGATTGGAAGTCCTGAAGGCCAGACCCAGTTCTCCGCGCAAAGCCACCATTATGAGGACCGGAAACAGCCCGAAGAAATTCCTGGCAAAGACCAGCTCGCCGATCGGAACGGTTTCCGCCGCGATCTTCAGCGAAGTCGCCATGACAAAGAAGACGATGGTCGAGGCTACCTTTAAGCTTATGCCGAGCAGCGGTGCCTGGCGGGTCATTCCCTGTGGCGCGGCGGTCGGGCTGGAAAGGCGGGAACTTTCGCTGGAAAGCGACATAAATATCATCCGGGACCGGCACAGAAAGAAGGCCCCGTGAAGCGCCGGACCGAAACTCCACAGGCAACACACCCCCACATTCCACAGCAAACGACCGTTGCCGTTCCGGATCATTCAATCAGGCAAAGACGGATATGAGGCGGGAAATCGCTCGAATAGAGCGACCAGTATCCGGCCAAGTTGCGATTATTGCAATGAGCCACCACGAAATTTGCCGTCCTTGACCAGATGGCTGCATTTGCAACGCAGCCATTCTGGTCAAAAACTCTTCACAACTGCCACAATAACCGTCCGCGCACTCCTTTTGCCTCAGAGGCTCCCTATAATCTCCGGAAACTCCGATTCGAGAGGCGAAATGCCATGTTCCGTTCTTTTTTTCTAAGTCGAAAATGGTTCCTGTGGGCCTGGGTTGGCTCAGTGCTGATCCTGGGGGTGACCTGGTTCAAAGTTCAGCAAACCGTGCGGATCAACGAATGGTATGGCGTTTTTTACGACATGATTCAGAAGGCGCTCCAGACCCCCGGCAGCGTTGAGGCAAAGGACTATTGGCAGGGTATTCTGGATTTCGCGGAAATCGCCACGATCCTGATTACTGTCGCCGTCTTGCTGGAGTTCTTTATCAAGCACTTCATCTTCCGTTGGCGCACGGCCATGAACAACTACTACATGTCGCACTGGCATGCGGTCCGCCACATCGAAGGGGCCTCCCAACGTGTTCAGGAAGACACGATGCGGTTCGCCCGGATCATGGAGAGCCTGGGCGTTTCATTCATGCGCTCGATCATGACGCTGGTCGCGTTTCTTCCGATCCTCTGGCAACTATCACAACACGTCACCGAGCTGCCACTGCTTGGAAAAGTCGACGGCTCGCTGGTGTTTGCAGCACTTCTGTCCGCTGCTTTCGGAACAGTCCTGCTTGCCGTCGTCGGTATCAAACTCCCAGGCCTGGAATTCCAGAACCAGAAAGTCGAAGCAGCTTACCGAAAAGAACTTGTCTACGGCGAAGACCACCCGGAACGGGCAGACGCGCACACGGCCAATGCACTGTTCATGGACGTAAGACGAAACTATTTCCGGCTGTTCTTTCACTACCTCTACTTCGATGTGGCACGCTGGGTGTACCTGCAAGGTGCCGTGCTCATCCCATTGATCGTGCTTGCACCAACGATCCTGAGCGGCGCTATAACTTACGGCATCCTGACTCGTATCAGCTCGGCCTTTGGCCAGGTCGAAAACTCCTTTCAGTTCCTCGTGAACTCCTGGGGTACGATTATCGAGTTGATTTCGGTTTATAAGCGCCTTCGTGCCTTTGAGGAGCATATTTGGGAATATGAGCGAAACGGCGGTGAATCACGCCCGATGCCTGCTGAGTAGGCTTCGGCCCGTTTCAATAACCTGATCCGGGTGCCGATTGAAAATCGCGTATTCTAATCAGGACCACCAATGAAAAGGCGCCCCGTTTGGGCGCCTTTCGCGTCTCCAACCTAACGCGCCGCAACCTAACGCGCCGCCTGGATCGTTTCCCAGACCTTCAGCGGCGTCGCCGGCATGTCGATCAGCTCCGATACGCCGGCCCCGTCCCTCAGGGCCCTCTGCACCGCGTTCATCACCGAGGCGCAGCCGCCGATGGTGCCGGCTTCCCCGGCCCCCTTGATGCCCATGGCGTTGGTGGTCGACGGGATGTTGCGGGTCTGGAAATCGAAGTCCGGCAGGTCGGCGGCGCGGATCATCCGGTAGTCCAGCAGCGAAGCGGTCAGAAGCTGGCCGTCCTCGTCATAGACCGTGTGCTCGCACAAGGCCTGGCTTATCGCGGAAGCCGCCCCGCCATGGACCTGACCGGCCAAGAGCAGCGGGTTCACCGTCACGCCGAAGTCGTCGACGATGACGTAGTTCAGGACGGAAACGTCGCCGGTTTCAGGATCGATCTCCACTTCGGCGATGTGCGTGCCGTTCGGATAGGTCGCCTCGTCCTGCTTGACTTCCTCGCGCGCCATCAGCGGTTCGCCGGCGCTGGCGGCGATCTCGGCCAGCGTCACCTGCTGGTCGGTTCCGACCACGCGCACGACGCCGCTTTCCAGCTCAAGATCCTCAATGCCCGCCTCCAGCCGGTCGGCAGCCAGTTCCTTGACCTTCTTCACAAGGGAAAGACCGGCATCGCGCACGGACGGCAGCCCGATCGGGATCGAGCGGGACCCGCCGGTGCCGCCACCCTGGCGCACCCGCTCCGTATCGCCCTGGATTACCTGGATGTCCTCGATGTTCACCCCGAACTGCTCCGCCAGCACCTGGCTGTAGGCCGTTGCATGGCCCTGTCCGTTGGTCTGGGTGCCAATCAGCAGCGTCAGCGTGCCGTCACCGCCGAGTTCCAGCGTCGCCTCCTCGCTTCCCGGAAAGGCACAGGCCTCGATATAGGAGCAGATGCCGATGCCCCGGTATTTGCCGGCAGTCGCGCTTGTCCGCTGACGGGCTTCGAAACCCGCCCAGTCGGAAACTTCCAGAGCCTTCTCCAGATGCCCCGCAAAATCGCCGGTATCGTACATGCGCCCGGTCTGGGTAGTGTAGGGCAGCTGATCCTGCCTGATGAAGTTGCGCTTGCGGATTTCCACGGGTCCAAGTCCGGTTTCCTCACCCGCCTTGTCGATCAGCCGTTCGATAAGATAGGCCGCTTCCGGCCGTCCGGCGCCGCGGAACGCATCGACCGGAACGGTGTGCATGTAGACGCCCTCGACCTTTGCAAACAGCGCCGGAATATCATAGAGCCCGGACGACATGGTCGTTCCGACAAACGGAATGAACGGGCCGAACTGGTGGAGATATGCTCCCATGGCGGCCTTCACATGCACTCTCAAGCCGATAATCCGGCTTTCGCCGTCCAGGGCCATTTCCGCGTGGGTAAGGTTGTCCCGGCCGTGGGCATCGGTGACGAAGTGATCCATGCGCTCACCCGCCCAGCGCACCGGGCGGCCGAGTTCCTTCGCGGCGATCATCGACAGCGGATATTCGCGGTAGCAGAACATCTTGGTACCGAAGCCGCCACCGACTTCCGGCGTGATGATCTGCAGCTGTTCCGCCTCCAGTTCCAGGATGCTGCACAGGATATTGCGCATGATGTGGCCACCCTGCGTCCCCAGCGTCACCTTGAAATGGTCCCGCGTGCCGTCATATTCGGCGACGCAACCGCGCAGCTCCATGTAGTTGGCCACGATCCGGTTGTTGACGACATCAATGGAAACGGTCTTTGCTGCTTGCGCAAATGCCGCATCGGCCTTGGCCTCGTCGCCATGGCCGAAGGTAAAGGCAACATTGTCGCTGAACTGCGGCCAGACCTTCAAGGCACCCGGCGCAAGCGCATCCTCGATGCCCACGACAACGTCGAGCGGATCGTAGTCGATCTCCAGCATCTCGGCCGCGTTTCGAGCCGTCTCGATATCATCAGCGACGATGAAGGCAATGGCATCACCGACGTAGCGGACTTCGTCCGGGCACAGAACCGGTTGCACCGGCGCCGTGATCCCTGATCCGTCGATCTGCTTCGGGCGGGCGTTGCAGGGCATGGACCTGCCTTCAAGCTCGGCTCCAGTCAGGACAAGCCGGACACCGTCCATCTCCCGGATCTCGCCAATATTGCCCAGGCTGATGCGGGCATGCGCCATGGCAGAGCGCACCATGTAGCCGTGCAGGCAGCCTTCCGGCTGATAGTCCGCCGTGTAGATGCCCTTCCCCGTAATGAGAGGCTCGTCTTCCTTACGGCGCAACGGCGCGCCGACACCGAATTTCGGAGGGACCACTTGGTTCATGAATTTGACCTGCAATTTTGGGAAGATATTCCCGGAAAATCAAAGCACCGAAGGAGGTGGCATTTCACTCAACATAATACCCGGAAGCCGTGTCGGCCAGAGCGGCCGCCCGGATGCAGGTTTGCCGGCCGGCAAAACACTTTTGCTTCAAAGGGTCGATCCACACTCTAGATGATTTCATCCTCGTCAAACAAGGGATCGGCCTCCAGTTGGGACGCCAGGCTGCCAAGCGTCTGTTCCGCGTCGACCTTCGCGCTGACATCAGCGATATGAAACAGCCCGTCCCCTTCGTTGACGACGGGCAGATTGGTACGTCCGATCACCAGTCCACCATATTCGGCCAGCACCGGCCGCTCGTTTTCGCCGAAGGGGTCGGAGACAATGCCCAGCAGCATTTCCGGCTCGACCACATCACCGATGGACTTGTAGGGCCGCAGAAGCCCCCCTGCCGGTGAACGGACCCAGTAACTGGATTTTGTCACGATCGGCGCGGCCTTTGGCCTGGTAATGCCCCTGGCGCCGACCATCTTCAGAGCGCGCATCACCCTCAGCACTCCGGACACACCCGCGCGAATGGCCATTTCGTCGAAGCGCAGCCCCTCGCCCGCCTCGAAAACCAGTACGTCCTTGCCCTTGGCCTGAGCCGCCGCGCGCATGGAGCCCTCGCGCAGCCTGGAGGTCAGAACCACCGGCGCGCCGAAAGCCTTTGCCAGCTCGAGCGTTTCCGGCCGTGAGGGAGATACCCGGATCTGCGGCAGGTTGGTCCGGTGGATCGCCGCCGAATGCAGGTCGATGCCGTAGTCGGCCCGGTTGACAATTTCGCTCATGAACAGTTGCGCCAGGCGCCCGGCCAGGGAACCTCTCTGGCTTCCCGGAAAAGACCTGTTGAGGTCGCGCCGGTCCGGCAGATAGCGGGAATGGTTGAGAAACCCGAAGGCATTCACAATCGGGACGACCAGAACCGTTCCCTTCAACCTTTCCAGTTCCGGCGCCTCCAGTTGCGGAGCGTTCAGGATACGCCGGGCGATCTCGACTCCGATCACTTCGTCGCCATGCACGGCGGCGCTGACGAAGAGCACCGGTCCGGGCCTGCGCCCGTGAAGCACATGCACGGACATGGTGACCGGTGTGTGATCAGAAAGAACGCTGACCGGAAGATCGACCGTGCGCCGTGTACCGGGAGAAATCGAATGGGTCCCGATCTCGAAAGGTTTTGGGTTCGAGGTCAACCGCGTCCCTTTGTCTTGGTTTTTCCGGTCACGGCATTCTTGGCGAGAAAATCGATAATCTTTCCGGCAACATCGATGCCGGTCGCCTTTTCAACGCCTTCCAGTCCGGGAGAGGAGTTCACTTCCATCACCACGGCGCCATGGTTCGAACGCAACATGTCGACGCCGCAGACATTCAGGCCCATGGTCTTGGCGGCCCGGATCGCCGTCGAGCGTTCTTCCGGCGAGATCTTGACTGCCGCGGCACTGCCGCCGCGGTGCAGGTTGGACCGGAATTCGCCCTCGGCGCCAGTACGTTTCATCGCAGCGATCACCTTGCCGCCGACAACCAGCGCACGGATATCGGTACCTCCGGCCTCCTTGATGAATTCCTGAACCATGATGTTCACATTTGCCCCCCGAAAGGCCTCGATCACCGATTTGGCGGAGCGTTCCGTGTCCGCCAGCACGACCCCGATGCCCTGGGTGCCTTCAAGGAGCTTGATGACGAGGGGAGCGCCTCCAGCCGTGCGCAGGAC